>CALFNC010000071.1 GCA_937902605.1 uncultured Acidobacteriota bacterium
CTTCGACGTGAAGCGGCCGTGGCGCGCGCCCGACGGCCCGATCGCCCCCTCGCCTCTCCGCGACGACCTTCTCGCGGCCTTACCGAAGGAGGACTTCGTGGTGAGCGCGGCGATGCACGACGGCGAGCACTCGCTCGAGGCGCTCGCCTATTGGCTCCGGCACCGGCGGGCCGACGTGGAGATCGTCCCGGTGATCGTCCCGGCCGCGCCGTGGGAGCGAATGAAGGAGCTGGGGGACCGCCTCGGCGCGGCGCTGGCCGCGTCAATGAAGAGGCGGGGGCTCGCCCTCGGGAAGGATGTCGCGCTCGTCGTCTCGTCCGACGCGGTCCACTACGGGCCGGACTTTCGCTACACCCCGTACGGCGACGGCGGCAACGAGGCGTACGGGAAGGCATGCGACAAGGACCGCCTGCTCCTCACGAATCAGCTGTCCGGGGCCCTCTCGGTCCAGAAGGCACACGCATTCTTCTCGACCTGTGTCGACCCGAACGAACCGGGGACCTACCGCCTCACCTGGTGCGGCCGCTTCTCGATTCCTCTCGGGATGCTGACGCTCGAGAGCCTCGCGAGGAATCTGGGGCTGCCATCTCCGAAGGGGTTCCCGCTGGCGTACGCGACCTCGATCAGCGCCCCGATCTTGCCGATCGAGGGGCTCGGCGTGACGGCCCCGGCGACGCCAAGCCACTTCGTCGGTTACCCGGCGGTGGCCTGGGCGCTGCGGTGACTGACGTAGCATTCCGCGGCATGGTGTCCGAACCCCTCCTGGACCCGGCCGCCCTCGCTGGCGGAGTCAAGAGCCTCGCGTTCGGCGGCTGCCTTTCCACCGGACCGGTCGGCGACCCACTGCCATTGAGCCGCGCCCGGGGGACCGACACGCACCAGCGGATCCGGGGAACGGTTTCCCGCATTCCCCGCGGTCGCGTGTCGACGTACGGCCAGATTGCCGGCCTCGCCGGCTTTCCGGGACAACCCCGCCTCGTCGGCTATGTCCTCAGCGCGCTCCCGGAAGATTCGAGGGTCCCATGGCATCGGGTCGTGAATGCTCTCGGCCGGGTCAGCCCCCGGTCGGGCGGCCGCGAGTCGCACCGGCTCCAGCAGGTCCTTCTCGAAAGGGAAGGGGTCCGATTCGGACTGGACGGGACGATTTCCCTCTCCCGGTTTCGGTGGACACCCCGCACGGAATCCGGCAGTCTGTCCGCCTCGGAGACAGATCGCATCGGAAGGAGTCACGGCATGAGGAGTTCTGCTACGACCGTCGAGGGGTACCTCCGCCGGCTGCCGGAAGAGCGGCGCATCATCGTCTCGGCCGTCCGGGAGGTGATCCGCGAGAACATCCCCGCGGGATACCGGGAAGCGATCAACTGGGGGGCCATCACCTGGGAGGTGCCGCTCGAACGCTACCCCGAGATCCACAATGGCCAGCCGCTCTGCTACGTGGGTCTGGCGGCCCAGAAGAACCACTTCGCGATCTATCTGATGGGGGCCCACCAGGATCCCGAACATGTGCGGTGGCTGAAGGCCGAGTTCCAGAAGGCGGGCAAGAAGCTGGAGATGGGCAAGGCGTGCATGAGGTTCCGGAAACTCGACGACCTCCCGCTCGGGGTCATCGGGAAGGCGGTCGCCCGGATCCGGCTGAAGGACTTCCTCGCCCGGTATGAAGAGATCCGGTCGAAGACGAAGTCCCGGTCGGGGAATCCCGCCGCTCTGAAGACCGCGAAGGCTGACAATGCCAGGATCAAGGCCGGGCCCGGGACGAAAAAGACCCAGAAGCCGGCGGTGAAGAAGCCGCTGCTCTCGGCGGTAGGCCCACTGGGTGCGGCGAAGTCCTCGAGGGCATAAGATTCGGCCCCGAGCCAAGCTTTCCGCGATCTCGAGCCGAACGGCGCGGGGGCGACGGTCGGCCCATCAACCATGAACGACGTCCGCTCCTCCGCATTTCACCAGGCCGGGCATGCGGTGATGTCCTGGTTGTCCAAGATGGAGGTCCGGCCCTTGAGCATCACTGCGAGAGGGAAGCCCGTTTCTTGCATCATTCTCCCTTCCGTCAAGCCGACCGGTGACGTGGCGATCGACCAGTTGTTCGCCTGGAAGGAGGAACGAGAGGCCGCCGTCAGGATCATTCTCGCGGGAGTGATGGCTCAGGACATCGCGACGTCCGCCCGGCGGTCCGACTTCGAGACGGAACATGACTTTGAGAAGGCGCGGAAGCTGGTTGCGGAGATCTCCGGAACTTACTCGGAGCTGATCGCCTACCTCCAGCTCCTCTGCGTCCAGACCCACGACTTGCTCGGCGCGAACTGGGCGCGCGTCGATGCCGTCGCCACGGCTCTCCTCGCCCGGAAGAACCTCGGCGCAGGGGAAGCCGCCGCGATCATCCTCGCCGTCCAGCCTGGAGCCGGGCCGGGGACGCCGAAACGCGACTCGCTGGGTTGATCCCGGGAAGGACCGGACGAAGCGCGACAAGGAGTGGACCTGGGAAGCTGAGCGCGAGTAGTCCGGTGCGGCGTCGGGCCGGCCTCCCGGGGGAGAATCGCCCCCGATGACGCTGGTCTTGGGCAGAGAGTTCGCGACGCACGCCGCTGCCCGAGTCGAAAGCACGAAAGAATGGTGGAGCCGAGGAGGATCGAACTCCCGACCTCTAGAGTGCGATTCTAGCGCTCTCCCAGCTGAGCTACGGCCCCACCAGGGGGACGGGGAATCTAGCCTTTCGGCCGCCGTTCGTCAAACCCGCGGCTGATAGAGGTCCCGGAGGCTGATCCCCTGCAGAACGGACCTCTCCTCCAGCGCCACCTGCCGGTAGAGGCGCCGGAGGCTGGCCGAGGTCTCGTCGTCGCCGGCCGGAACGGGCCGGGGGATCGCCCCCCCGAAGGCGCGGGCGGCGGCGTAGAGGGAGATCTCCTCTGGAGGCCGCGCGAGCCGCCAGGTCGTCTTGGTCGCCTGGACGGCCAGCTCGGCGGCGCAGAGCTTCTTCATCCGCGCCTTCGTCTCGGGCTCCGGGAGGCCAGCCGCGGCAACGAGTTCGTCGAGCGGGACGGAGGCCTTCCGGTCCCCGAGCCAGACGGCGGTCAGCCGCAGGAGGAGGGCGACGGCATCGTCGTGGACGTCGCGGCTCTTGGCCTCCTGCTCCGGCTCATCGTGGGCGAGCAGCTCCTTGCGGAACTGGACGGCGTGCCCGAGGGCGACGCCGAAGAGGATGAGGCCCCACGCGAAGCCGATGGCGAGGACGAAGATGACCGCGAAGGAGATCGAGCCATAGACTTTGTTGATGTTCTGGAGGGCGCCGACGCCCCGGGCAAAACCGTAGCGAAGGAGGAGCATGCTGGTCCCAGCGAATCCCCCTGCGACGAAGGCGGGCCCCCATCGGACGTGGCTCCTGGGAACGAAGCGGTAGAGCAGGCCGAACGCGGCCGTTGCCAGGATGGCGCCGCTGAAGCGGATCTCGGAGATCGGCGCGCCCGTCTCGAGGACGAGGGACATCACGATGCCCGCCCCGACTGGTCCGAGGATGATGACGACGAGGGCGAGGCCGATCCGCCGGAGGATCGAGCGGCCCTTCGTCGTCCCCCAGACGGCGTTCACGGCCCCCTCGACGACGAAGAACATCTCGACCGACGTGACGAGGAAGAGGATCGACACGACCGCGGAGAGGCCGTGCGCCCGCTCGGTCAGAAGCCGGATGCTGTTCACCAGCTCCCGGCTCGCTCCCGGCACGAAGGCCCGGATGATCCGGAAGAAGCCGGTGCCCGAGTCGCCGAACAGGGTGGAGGTGAGGATGGTGACCGCGGCGCTGAGCGGGACGAACGAGAGGAGCGACGAGAACGCCAGGCTGGACGCCAGGTCGAAGCCCCGTGCGTCGTGGAACCCCCGGAATGCCCGCGCGAGGACGACGCGGGAGAAGGAGAGGACGTTCCGGGGGGTGCGGAGCAGGGTCAGACCTCGCGTAATGGTACGGCAGGGCACTCGGAGGGCTGGAACCACACGGGCGCTTGTGCGAACATTCACCGAGAAGCCGCCATGCGGCAGGGGGGTTGACGATGGGGATCAACGACACAGTCGAGAACACCGCCAAAGCCGTCGAGGACAAGATCGACGCCGCCCGCGCGTCCGTCGGGGACCGGGGGGCGCGGATCCGTGAGACGGTGGGCCAGGTCGCCGACAACGTGAAGGCGAAGGCCTCGTCGCTCCGCGACAAGATCCGGGACACCGAATGGGACGACGTCGTCGACAACGTGAAGGGGTACGTCCGGGACAACCCCGGCAAGTCGGTCGCGATCGCCCTCGGGGTCGGCTTTGCGATCGGCCTCCTCTTCCGGCGACGGGGCGACGACTGATGAACGGCGCCGAGGTCCGGCCTCCGGCCCCTCACGGCGCGTCCCCCGACGGTCCGGTCGGTGGCGCTGCCGGGCCGTTCGATTTCGTCCCCCCCGACTTCGACTGGAAGGGGGCGGCGCTGGACACCGTGCGGAAGTACCCGGTGTCGTGCCTGGTAGGCGTGGCC
>CALFNC010000072.1 GCA_937902605.1 uncultured Acidobacteriota bacterium
GGCCGAAGTCGACATCCTCCAGGAATGGCCAGGGGGCGAAGCCGCCGAGGCTCTCGAAGAGATCGCGCCTGACGAACGGGGCCTGGTCTCCGTAGGGGACGCGGGTGACTGAGGTCCGGAGGTTGGCGACCGTGGCGATGAAGGCCATGTATGGGCTGTCGCCCGAGAACCCCAGGTGGAACGCTCCTCCGGCAGCCCCGGCGTCGACGGCCTGACGGACGGCGGCCGCCCAGCCCGACGGAAGGCGGGTATCGGTGTGGAGGAAGAGGAGAATCTCGCCGTGCGAGGAGGCGGCCGCCTCGTTCAGCCGGGCGCCGCGTGGGTGGTCCGAGATCAAGACCGAGGCTCCTGCCCCACGCCAAGCACCGAGGGTCGCTTCGGGGACCGACTCGTCGGCCGCGACCACGAGGTCGCTCACGCCCGGCTCGGCGAGAGGGCGAAGAACCTCGGGCTTCGGAGGACCTTCCCCCCGGATGGGCACGGCGATGCTGATCACGCGGACGATCGTAGCGCCGTCCGATCGGAGCGCTTCGTGAGCAATTCGGGCTAGCATGGGGGCCGTGGCCTTCGGATTCGTGCTCGTCGGGGGGCTCTCCCAGCGCATGGGAGAGGACAAGACGCGTCTCCTCTACCGCGGGAGGCCGATGGCCTTGCATCAGGCCGAGAAGCTTTCGTTCGTCTGTGGGCGGGCGGCTCTGGTCGGGAAGGGAACCCATCCGTTCCCGAGTTCGGGCTACCGGTTTGTGGACGACGGGGCGGAGACGCTTGCGCCGATCTACGGCGTCCTCGCGGCGCTTTCGTGGAGCCCGGACGACCTGAATGTGGTGGTGGCCGCCGACATCCCGCGCTGCCCGGAGTCGTTCTTCGCGGCCCTCCTCGAGATCGCGGAGGCCGTGCCCGCCGCGGTCGTCGTGCCGGTCATCGGGGGGGAGCTGCAGACGCTCTGCTCTGTCTGGCGCCGGAGCGCGATCCCGGCCCTCCGGGAGGCGATCCTGGCGGACCGGCTGTCCCTGAGAGGTCCGATCGAGCGGCTCTCCGCGGTCATCGTCCCGGAGGACGAGACGGTCCTAATGCCCGGCGGCAGGCCGGAGAACTTCCTTAACGTGAACGGGCCGGAGGACTATGAAGAGCTCACGAAGGACGACGAAGCTCTCACATCTCGACGCTGACGGGGCCGCCCGGATGGTGGACGTCTCGCGGAAAGGGGGAACGGTCCGATCGGCCACGGCGCGCGCTATGGTGACGCTCGGCCCCCGGGCGTTCGCCGCGCTGGATGCCTCGGAGAACGCGAAGGGAGACGCTCTGGCGGTCTCGCGAGTCGCCGGAATCACGGCCGCCAAGCGGACGGCCGATTGGATCCCCCTCTGCCACCCTCTCCTCTTCGACGCGGTCGACCTCTCTCTCGCGCGGCTCCCGGCCGTGCAGGCGGTGGAGGTCGTCGCCACTGTCCGCGGCACGGGGAAGACCGGTTTCGAGATGGAGGCGATGGTGGCGGTGTCGGCCGCAGCGCTGACGCTGTACGACATGTGCAAGGGGGCCGACAAAGGGATCGTGATCGGGCCGGTGGAGCTGCTGGCGAAGAGTGGCGGAAAAAGTGGCGACTGGGTCTCAAAACGGCGGAAAGGGAAGTAGACTCCGCGTATGGCCGAACTGATCGACGGCCACGGGCGCCGCGTCACCTACGTCAGGATTTCGGTTACGGACCGATGCAACCTGCGTTGCGTCTACTGCATGCCGGAGGACCAGAAGTTCCGGCCCCTCCCACACCTAATGTCGCGGGAGGAAGTTGCGCGGGCCGCGCGGCTTCTCGCCTCCTTCGGGATCGAGAAGATCCGGCTGACCGGGGGCGAGCCGACGACGCGCCCCGACCTCCCTGGGATCGTCTCCGACCTCTCGGCCATCGGGTTCCCGGGCGGAATCGCCCTCTCGACGAACGGCGTCCTCTTCCCGAGGATGGCGCACGAGCTGCTGGCGGCCGGCCTGACCCGCGTCAACATCTCTCTCGACTCGGCCGAGGCGGAGCACTTCCGGAAGATCGCCCGGCGCGACCACTTCCAGCCGGTGCGGGACGCCATCGACCTCGCCCTCTCGCTGCCGTTCGAGGCGGTGAAGCTGAACGCCGTCGTCATCCGGAGCTTCAACGACGACCAGGTCCTCCCGCTCGCCGCGATGACGTTCGGCAAGAACCTCCACGTCCGGTTCATCGAGTTCATGCCGTTCGGCGACAACGAGTGGACGGAGGGCGACTGGGTCGGCTGGGAAGAGATCCGCGGCCGCCTGGAATTGGAGGGCTACGAGCTGACTCCAACGCCGAAGAGCCCCGTCGCGGGCCCGGCGGACGAGTTCCGGGTCGTCTCGCCGCGCGGGGCGCACATGGGAACGGTTGGCTTCATCACGCCGGTCTCGGACCGTTTCTGCGACACCTGCAACCGGATGCGTCTGACGCAGGATGGGTTCCTGAAAGGATGCCTCTTCGGGCACAACGACGTCGACCTGCTCCGGCCGATGCGGATGGGTGCCTCCGACGAAGAGCTGGCTGCCCTCGTGCGGCGCGCTGCCGAGGCGAAGGAGCAGCGGCACGGGATGTTCGTCGGGATGGACAAGGGGTGGCTTCCGCTCCACAACCGGAACATGAGCGAGGTCGGGGGCTGAGCGCGCGATGCGCGTCGCGATTCTAACCGTGTCGGACCGGTCGTTCCGCGGCGAGCGGGAGGACGAGGGAGGGCCAGCAGTCGCCCGCGCGGCGGTGCGTCTCCTGTCGGCGGTGGTGGTCGAGACGGCGATCGTCCCCGACGAGAAGGACGACATCACCTGGCACCTCCGCCGCCTGGCGGACACGCAAGCGGCGGACCTCATTCTGACCACGGGAGGGACGGGCCTGGCGCCCCGTGACGTCACGCCCCAGGCGACGCTTGCGGCGATCGACTACGCAGTGCCGGGACTCGCCGAGCAGATGCGGGCCGAGACGCGGGTCGCCGTTCCGACCGCGGTTTTGGCCCGTCAGGTGGTGGGGGTTCGCGAGCGGACGCTGATCGTGAACCTCCCTGGATCGCCGCGGGGCGCCGTGGAGTGCCTCGAGGCGATCGCTGCCGTCCTTCCCCACGCGGTCGCGTCGCTCCGCGGTGAGGTCCTCCACCCAGTGTCGGGCGAGACGGTCTGAGAAAGTCTGCGGTCGCGTCGCCGATCGCGATTGACCCTTAGAATCCGCTCCGCGTGAGGCGCCGCTCCAGCATCCTGCTTGCCCTGCTCGTGGCGAGCGCCGTCCCGGCCGCATTGTCGAAACCGGACGGGAACGAGCGGACGCGACGCATCCTTCGCCTCCAGACGCGCGCCGTCGAGACGGTTCCCCTGGAGGCCTACGTGGCCGCCGTCCTCCCGGCGGAGATCGGCAGCCGCGCCCAGGACGCCGCGCTCGAGGCGCAGGCCGTGGCGGCGCGCTCGTATGCGCTGGCGAAGAGCGGCCGGCACGAGGATGAGGGGGCCGACCTCTGTGACGGCACCCATTGCCAGGTCTTCCAGGGCCTCGCCCGAGCGACCGCGGCCACGCGCCGAGCGGCCGAGGCAACCCGCGGCCTCGTCCTTGCGCAGGGCGGCCGCGTCATCGCAGCGCCCTTCAGCGCGAACTGCGGCGGACAGACGGCCCGCCCCGCCGACGTCTGGGACGACGAAGAGACTCCCGAGCTGGAGTCGGTCGAGGACGACGCGTGCCTCGGGACGGCCGGTGCCGTGTGGACCTATCACCTGCCGCGCGCCGCGATCCCGGAGCTGGGGGAGGCCCTTGGCTTGCCGGAGGCGCGGTTCCTCGAGGTGTTCGGGCGCGACGCGGGGGAGCGCGTGACTGCTGTCCGCCTGGCCGGTCCGGGTGGGAAGTCGCTGGTCGTCCGCGGGTTCGACTTCCGCAAGAGCGCCGCGGAGCTGTGGGGATGGGCCTCCGTCCGCTCGACCTGGTTCGATGTCGAGGAGACGCGCCACGAGTATGTCCTTTCGGGGCGCGGCACGGGGCACGGGGCCGGACTCTGCCAGACCGGGGCGATCGTCCGGGCGAAACGGGGTGAGACGTGGGAGGCGATCCTGGCGCACTATTATCGCGGGGCGCAGGTCGTCGCGCTCGACGCGGTCGAAGCCGGCGCCCGGAAGAAACAGTGATGAGACCGTCTCCTCTCCTCGTGGGCCTCGACCGCCTCTGCGCCGACCCGGCGCCACTCCGTGGGAAGCGAATCGGCCTCCTCGTCAACCCGGCCTCGGTCACGTCCGGCTTCGTCCCGGCGCGGACCGCGCTCGTCCGCGCCGGTCTCGACGTCCCTCTCCTCTTCGGCCCTGAGCATGGGCTGACCGCCGCCGCGCAGGACATGATCCCGGTGGCTGACAGCGGCGGTTGGGAGGAGGGCCCTGTCGTGTCGCTCTACGGGAAGAGCTTCGCGGACCTGAGCCCGCGCCCGGAGCACCTGGCCGGCCTCGACGCGGTCGTCTCGGACCTGCAAGACGCCGGAAGCCGCTACTACACGTTCGTCTGGACCACCGCGCTGATGATGAAGGCCTGCGCGAAGGCGCGCATCCCGGTCTTCGTCCTCGACCGGCCGAATCCGCTCGGGGGGATGACCATGGAGGGGAACCTCGTCGAGGAGCCGCTCCTCTCGTTCATCGGCCTCTACCCGGTCCCCGCGCGGCACGGGATGACGCCCGGCGAGATCGCCCGCTACGTGAACGAGGAGTTTCGCCTCGGGTGCGACCTGACTGTGGTCCCGCTGACGACCGCCTCAGGCCTCCTCGCGTCGCGTGAGCGGATCGGCGAGACCGGCTCATGGGTCCTTCCATCGCCGAACATGCCGACGTGCGACACGGCGCTCGTCTACCCCGGCTCCTGTCTCGTCGAGGGGACGAACCTCTCCGAGGGACGCGGGACGACGCGCCCGTTCGAGCTGGCGGGCGCCCCCTGGATCGACCCCGTGAAAGCGGCCGACCAGGCAAACGGGCTGGGCCTCCCGGGCGTCGTCTTCCGGCCACACGTCTTCCGTCCGACCTTCCATAAGCACGCGGGCCAGGACTGCGGCGGCGTCCAGCTCCACGTCACTGACGAGGAGACGTTCCGGCCGTTCGAAACCGGGTTGAGAGTGGTGAAGCTCCTCCGCGACCTCGATCCTGCGCGCTTTTCCTGGCGGACCGAGGAGTACGAGTACCGGTCCGACGTCCCGGCGATCGACCTCCTGGCGGGGACGGGTCTCTACCGGCGTCTCGTCGACGAGGGGAAGCCGCTCGACGGCTGGATCGCGACGTTCCCCGCCGACCTCGCACGCTTCGCCCCGGCGCGCGACAAGGCGCTCATCTACCGCCCGGCCGGGGCGCCCGTGCCGACGATCCTCGTCGTCGGCGCGCACGAGTCGGGAAAGACGACTGTCGTCCTCAAGCT
>CALFNC010000073.1 GCA_937902605.1 uncultured Acidobacteriota bacterium
ATGAAGAACCTCGTCGTCGTCCGGGTAGACGCCGAGAACCACTTGCTCTACCTGCGCGGAGCCGTCCCCGGCGCCCGCAACGCCCTCGTGAAGATCGTGAAGCGACCGGTCCGCGGGAAGGCCGCGTGAGGAAGGTCGCCATGATGACTCCCAAGACGAAGACCACGGAGGGCTCGGCCGCCCCGGCCGCCCCTCTCACCATTCCCGTCCGGAACCTGAAGAACGAGACCGTGGGTGAGGCGTCGCTTTCGGCCGAGATTTTCGGCGTCTCGTTCCGCCGGCATCCCGTGTGGGAGACGGTCCGCGCGATCCGGGCGGCGGAGCATCGCGGTACGCACAAGACGAAGACCCGCGACGAGGTCTCAGGGTCCGGCAAGAAGCCTTTCAAGCAGAAGCACACCGGGCGCGCCCGGCAGGGCGGCGGCCGGCCCCCGATCCACCGCCACGGTGGCACCGTATTCGGCCCCCAGCCCCACGCGTACGACCTGAAGGTCAACGTCCGGACGAAGAAGGCGGCGCTCCGCTGCGTCCTCTCGGAGAAGCTCCGTGAGAACCAGCTCGTCGTCCTGGAGAACCTGGACCTCCCGACGCACAAGACGAAGGACCTCGCGGCCGTGGCGGCCCTCCTCGGCGTCACCGGGAAGACGCTCCTGGTCGACCGGCGGGGCAACGAAAACCTCCGGCGTGCGGCGGCGAACCACCCGAAGCTGATGGCCATCGACGCGAAGGGGATCAACGTCTACGACGCGCTCAACGCCAAGACGGTCGTCCTCACCGAGGACGCGCTCAAGACCGTCACAGAGGTGCTGGGATGAAGACCCCTCAGTCGATCATCCTTCGGCCCCTCGTGACCGAGAAAACCACCGCCCTCACCCAGGACGGGAACGTCCTGACGTTCGAGGTCGCCCGTGATGCGAACAAGATCGAGATCCGGCGCGCGGTCGAGGTCCTCTTCTCGGTGAAGGTCACCGGCGTGCGCGTCGCCAAGACGCTCGGGAAGATCAAGAAGGTCGGCCGCTCGATCGGGAAGTCGGCCGACGGCAAGAAGGCCTACGTGAAACTGGCGGCTGGCGAGAAGCTCCCGCCGATCTTCGAGGGGGTCTGACGATGCCGGTCAAATCGTACAAACCGACCTCGCCCGGTCTCCGGCAGCGGACGACGTCGGGCTTCGCGGACATCACCGCGTCGTCGCCGGAGAAGTCGCTCACCCGCGGCAAGGCCCGGACGGGCGGGCGGAAGAACACCGGCCAGCTCACGTCCTGGTGGCGCGGCGGCGGGCACAAGAAGCGTTTCCGCGACATCGACTTCAAGCGCGAGAAGCATGGGATCCCAGCGCGGGTCGCCTCGGTCGAGTACGATCCGAACCGCTCGGCCCGCATCGCCCTGCTGGTCTACGCGGACGGCGAGAAGCGGTACATCGTCTCGCCGAACGGCCTCCAGGTCGGCCAGGTCGTCGTCTCGGGGCTCTCGGCCGACATCGTCACGGGGAACGCCCTGCCGCTCCGGTCGATCCCGGTCGGCACGGTCGTCCATGCGATCGAGTTCAAGCCCGGCAAGGGCGCGCAGCTCGCCCGCTCGGCAGGGGCCGGCGCGCAGCTGATGGCGAAGGAAGGAGACTACGCCCTCCTCCGCGTCCCGTCCGGCGAGCTCCGGAAGGTCCTCGTCGACTGCTATGCCACGATCGGCCAGGTCGGCAACCTCGAGCACGAGAACGTCTCGATCGGGAAGGCCGGCCGCAACCGCTGGCTCGGCTGGAAACCCCACAACCGCGGCGTTGCCATGAACCCGGTCGACCACCCGATGGGGGGCGGCGAGGGAAAGACGTCGGGCGGCCGGCACCCCTGCTCGCCGTGGGGCTGGAAGACGAAGGGCTTCAAGACCCGGAACAACAAGCGGACCCAGGCGCTGATCGTCAAGCGTCGCAACAAGAAGTAGCCGCAGGGAGAGGAAGAGTAGCTCCATGTCGCGATCGACAAAGAAAGGCCCGTTCGTCGACGGGCACCTCGTGGAGAAGATCACGAAGCTCAACAGCTCGGGCGACAAGCGCGTGCTGAAGACGTGGTCCCGCCGCTCGACGATCCTCCCGGACATGGTCGGGCACACACTGGCGGTCCACAACGGGAAGAAGTTCATCCCGGTCTACATCTCGGAGAACATGGTCGGCCACAAGCTCGGCGAGTTCTCCCCGACCCGGACCTTCAAGGGCCACTCGGGCAAGAAGGTCGAGAAGGGCGCGACCCCGGGTGGCGCTCCGGCCGCTCCGGCGGCGCCGGCCACGAAGGCCGCGAAGTAGGAGGAGAGCCGTCATGGAAGCAGTTGCTCGCCTTCTTCACTATCGCGGCGCGGCCCAGAAGGTCCGGCTGGTGGCCGACCTCGTCCGGATGAAGCCGGCGGGCCGCGCGATTGCCACCCTGAAGACGACGCGGAAGTCGTGTTCCGGCCCGCTCGCCAAGCTCGTCGAGTCGGCCATCGCGAACGCTCAGCAGAACGGCTCGGGCGTCGACGCGGACGCCCTCATCATCGCGAAGATCATGGTCGACGAGGCTGGCCGGAAACCCCTGCAGCGGAACAACATGATCCGCTCGGTCTCGAACTATAAGAAGCGGTTCGCCCGTCCGCGCTTCATGAGCGGGCCCCAGGGCCGCATGTGGCTCATCCCGCGTCCCTTCTGCCACGTCACCGTCGTCGTGTCGGATGACCCGGCCGTCCGCCGCAAGGCCGGGCTGCCGGCCGAGGCACCGAAGGCAGTGTCGCGTCGGCCGAAGACGTCCCGGATCGGGGCGGCGGCCGCCGCCGTCGCCGCGGCGGGCTCTCGCCGGGTGAAGGGGAAGGGCGCCGGCGAAAAGGAAAAGAAGGCTCCGGCGAAGGCGCCCAAGGCCGATAAGTCCGGCAAGTCCGGAAAGTCCGAGTAGCCCGAGGAGAGAAGAATGGGTCAGAAAGTACATCCCTACGGCTTCCGCATCGGCTACAACCGGACCTGGCATTCGCGCTGGTACGCCGAGAAGGACTACCTCAAGCATCTTCACGACGACCTGAAGCTCCGGAGCGAGCTGAAGAAGGAGCTGATGAACGCGGCGGTCTCCGAGATCGAGATCGAGCGCGGGAACAAGCTCAAGATCAACATCATGACCGCCCGGCCGGGCGTGATCATCGGGAAGAAGGGCGCCTCGGTCGACCTCCTACGGGATCGTCTGCAGAAGCGGCTGGGCAAGGACATCCACGTCAACATCGTGGAAATCCAGCGCCCCGAGACCGACGCCCAGCTGGTGGCCGAGTCGATCGCGATGCAGATTGAGCGTCGGGTGGCGTTCCGGCGCGCGATGAAGAAGGGGATGGAGTCGGCGTTCCGGTTCGGGGCACAGGGGATCAAGATCCGCTGCTCGGGCCGCCTGAACGGAGCCGAGATCGCCCGGTCCGAGTGGTACCAGGAAGGCCGGTTACCGCTCCACACGCTCAAGGCCGACATCGACTACGGGTTCGCCGAGGCCCATACAACCTACGGGAAGATCGGCGTGAAGTGCTGGATCTACAAGGGCGATCTGCACCGTGCGAAGTCCCGGCGGAAAGCGGCTTAAGGAAGCAGCGCCATGTTGATGCCCGCGAAGGTCAAATACAGGAAGCAGCAGAAGGGCCGCCGGCGGGGGACCGCCAGCCGCGGAGCCGATCTCTCGTTCGGTGACTACGGCTTGCAGGCCCTCGAGCCGGGCTGGCTCACGGCCCGCCAAATAGAGGCGAGCCGCGTCGCCATCCAGCGCCACGTCAAGCGCGGCGGGAAGCTCTGGATCCGGGTCTTCCCGGACAAGCCGATCACGAAGAAGCCCGCGGAAACCCGTATGGGCAAGGGGAAGGGCGCGCCGGAGGCATGGGTCTGCGTCATCAAACCGGCCCGGATGCTCTTCGAGATGGAAGGGATCGACGAGAAGACCGCCCGCGTGGCGTTCAGGCTCGCGTCCGACAAGATCGGGATCAAGACCCGGTTCGTGTCGAAGACCTTCCTGGAGGCGGTGCGATGAAGGGCGAGACGAAGATCGGCACGATGGCCGACTGGACCCTTGAGGAGAGGGCGGCGAAGGAGAAGGAGTGGCGCCAGGCCCTCTTCACCCTTCGCCTGCAGAAGGCGACGGGCCAGCTGGACAACCCGATGAAGATCAAGTCGCTCCGGCGGGACATCGCACGGCTGAAGACGCTGGCGGCCCAGGGTGCACAGAGCCTGTCCGCGCCTCCAGCCACGGCAGCCACGGCGGCCGCCGCCCCCGGGGGCGCCGAGACGAAGGCGCCGACTGTGAGGTCCGCCAAGCCCGCGAAGAAGGCGGCTCCGGCGGCGAGGAAAACCACGAAGGCGCCGGCCAGGAAGCTGGCTTCGAAGGCGAAGGCCAAGGCGAAGCCCAAGGCGAAGGCTA
>CALFNC010000074.1 GCA_937902605.1 uncultured Acidobacteriota bacterium
GGGGGGTCAACCGGCCGGCGATGGAGGCGTCTCCCGAGTCGCTCGCGGTCTACCACCGGGCGGCTGGGATCGCGCGGCAGCTGGGCTTCGACCTCCCGCCGGCCCGCGTGGGAGGCGCGTCGGACGGGAACCTTACGGCGGCGGCGGGGGTCCCGACTGTCGACGGCCTCGGCCCCGCGGGCGGCGGAGCCCACGCGCGCTCGGAGCACGTCTTCACGGAGGACGTCCCGAGGAGGGCCGCGTTGCTCGCGGCCCTCCTCGAGGAGAGCTGATCCTGGACCGGGAAACCCGGGACCGGCCGGGTTTTCCGCGCGCCTTCGGCGCTCCCTTCCGCGCCGGTACGGCTGGGCGAGGGCGCTGTCCGGATCAGGACTTGGAGGCCAGCTCTTCTTTGAGCTTCTCGGCCTGGAAATGGGAGACGAGCGGGTCGATCAGCTCGTCGAGGCGGCCGTCGAGGATCTCGGTGAGGCGGTGGGACGTGAAGCCGATGCGGTGGTCGGTCACGCGCGACTGCGGGAAGTTGTACGTCCGGATCTTTTCGGAGCGGTCGCCGGAGCCGACCATCTTCTTCCGGTCCGCTGCGTAGGCTGCATCCCGCCGCTCGCGCTCCACCTCGAAGATGCGGGCCCGGAGAACCCTCATCGCTTTCGCCTTGTTCTTGATCTGTGACCGCTCGTCCTGGCACTGGACGACGGTGTTGGTCGGGAGGTGGGTGAGCCGGACGGCGGAGTACGTCGTGTTGACCCCCTGCCCGCCGGGGCCCGATGCGCAGAAGAGGTCGACGCGGACGTCCTTCTCGTTGATCTCGATGTCGATGTCCTCGGCCTCCGGCAGGACCGCGACGGTCGCGGCCGAAGTATGGATTCGGCCCTGGGTCTCGGTCTCCGGGACGCGCTGCACGCGATGGGCGCCCCCCTCGAACTTGAGCCTCGAGAACGCGCCTTCTCCCTCGATGATTGCCTGGATCTCCTTGATCCCGCCGCGGCCACTGGCCTCGCTCCGGTCGATGACCTCGACCTTCCACTTCCGCCCCTCGGCGTACCGGGCGTACATCCGGAAGAGCTCCTCGGCGAAGAGGGCCGCCTCGTCCCCGCCGGTGCCGGCCCGGATCTCGAGGACGACGTTCTTGGAGTCGTTCGGGTCCTTCGGGAGGAGAAGGACGCGGAGGTCCTCCTCGATAGCGGCCTTTTTCGAACGGAGCTCCTCGTACTCGGCGAGGGCCATGGCGTGGAGCTCGTCTCCGGAGGAGGGGGTGGCGACGAGCTCCTTGGCTCCGGCGAGCTGCTCATCCACACGGCGCCGTTCGCGGACTTTCTCCACGATCGGCGCGATCTCCTTCATCGCCCGGACGGTCTTGGTGTACTCGACGTGGTTGGCGGCCACCTCAGGCGAGTCCCGCCGCCCTTCGAGGGTGGCGTACTTCCTCTCGATCTCGTCGAGCTTCTCGAACATGGCGTTAGCGTTGGCGTTGGCGCTGGCCGTCGCGGGGGCACCGGCTCGGGCCGGGCGCGGTCCGGCCCTCGCGGATCAGGCTTCGGCGGGGGCCGGAGCCTTCTTGGCGGGCTTCGTGGGGGTGTTGGCGTAGCGCTTCTGGAAGCGCTCGACGCGGCCGGCGGTGTCGATCAACTTCGCTTTCCCCGTGAAGAAGGGGTGACAGCTCGAGCAGATCTCGAGCCGGAGCTCGTTCCTGGTGCTCTTCGTCTTCCAGGTCGTCCCGCACGAGCAGTGGACAGCGACTTCCTGGTACTCGGGGTGGATCTTCTCCTTCATGGGCTCCTCACCAGCCCGGCCGCTTTCGTAGGCCCGGGCACGAATTGCGGAGTCTACCACAGTCGCTCCGGAAGGACCCCGCGGGGGGGACGGGATAAACTTCGGGAAGCGTGTTCGTCCTCACCGTTCGCGTCCCCGGCGAGCCGGTTCGGGTCATGCCAATCGACCGGCCCGTAATGACGCTTGGCCGGTCTTCCACCAACGACCTTCCGATCCCCGACCGGACCCTCTCGCGCTCCCACGCCCGGATCACGGTGTCGGGGGAGTCCGCGGTCCTCCAAGATCTCGACTCGAGGAATGGCACGATGCTGAACGGCGTCCGGATCGCCGAGCCGGTTTCTCTCCATCCGGGCGACCGGATCTTCCTGGGTGAGACGTCGATCGACTTTCACGTCGAGACGACGGCGCGCGTCGTCCTGGACGCGCCCGAGAGGGAGTCCCCGCTCGAGAAGACACTGTTCCGCTCCTCGGCCGACCTCGTCTCTTCGCACCGGCTCGAGGCGCCGAAGATCCTCGGGGCCGAGGAGCTCTCGCGCCTCAACGCCTCCCTCCGGATCCTGAACGAGGTCTCGGTCGAGCTCCTCTCGGACATCCCGATCAGGCGGCTCCTGACCCTGATCCTCGACAAGATCTTCGCGTACATGACGCCGGATCGGGGGCTGCTCCTCCTCGCCGACGAGCAGGGGGTGCTGAAGCCGGAGGCGGTGAAGTTCGACCCGTCGGTCGACCCTTCCGACATCCGCCTCTCGCGGACGCTCCTTAAGGCGGTCGTCGAGGAGCGGAACGGGGTCTTGATGATCGACACCGAGACCGACGAGAAGCTCGGCACGGTCGACTCGATTCGGCTCCAGGGGATCACCTCCTGCCTCGCGGCGCCGCTGGTCGTGGGCGACAAGGCGATCGGCCTGATCTACCTCGACGCGCGGCTCGGCAAGCGGAGCTTCACGGAGGAGGACCTCCAGCTCCTCAGCTCGCTCGCGAACACAGCGGCCATCAAGATCCAGAACACGCGCCTCCAGCTGGAGTCCGTGGCCAAGCAGCGGATCGAGCGCGAGATGGCGCTCGCGTGGGAGGTCCAGCGGCGACTTCTCCCGGACCACCCGCCGGACTTGCCGCACTCGGAGCTGTTCGGAAGGACCATCCCCTCCCGGACCGTCTCCGGGGACTACTACGACTTCTACGAGCGCTCGCGCGGCCGGGTGGACATCGTGGTCGCCGACGTCTGCGGAAAGGGGATGGCCGCCTCGATCCTCGCCGCGTCGGTGGAGGCGGCGTTCCAGGCCTGGGCCGGCGAGGACTTCGCGCCGGGGAAGATCTGCGTCCGGCTGAACGAAATGGTCAACCGCCGGACGAGTCCCGAGAAGTTCGTGACCTTCTTCGCCGCCTTGTACGACCCGATTAGCGGCGAGGTCGTCTTCGCGAATGCGGGTCACAATCCGGGCCTCGTCCTGAGGGGGGATGGGACCGCCGAGCTGCTCGAGTCGCAGGGCCTCCCCCTCGGACTCTTCCCTGGACGCGAATACCCGGACACATCGCTGACCTTGAGGGCGGGAGACCTGCTGGTCCTTTACACCGACGGCGTGACGGAGGCGGCCAACCCCGACGAGGCCGAGTTCGGGCTGGAGCGCCTGACGGCGGTGGCCCGGGCGCATCAAACCGCTCCGCTCGAGGACATCGAGACGGCGATCAACGAAGAGCTCGGTCGGTTCGCGGCCGGCGTGCCGTTCGCTGACGACAGGACTTTAGTTCTCCTTCGCCGGAGCTGATATGAGCTGGGGGAGCCCCCTCCATGAACGCTACTCCGGCGCTGGGAGGAGAAGGATCGCGTTCAGGAGGATGGCCTCGGTACCTAGCCACGTGGCGCGGAAGACCGGGTCGGCTGCGAACGAGACGACCTTCCCCTTGCCCACCGCCTCGACCTGGACGACCGGCGCTCCGGTCCAGCGGTCGAGCGCCTCGCGCCAGGCGAATCCCGCGGCCAGGGGATCGGACGCGGCGACCGAGACGACGTTCTCTTTCGCCTCGGGGAGCCTCTTCGGCGGATGGCCGTCCGTGACGAGGAAGACCGGAGTCCGCTTCAGCCCGTAGAGGAGCGGGTGGGAAGACGGCGCCCGGGTCCTGAGAGCGGCGCCGGGCAGCGCGAGCGGCCTCCGGTCGAGGTCGCGGACGAGCTCTTCGTCCTCGTCGGAGGCGGGCCGCGAGGCGTCCTCCTTCCTTTCCTCCTTCCTTTCCTCGGCGGCGCGTTTCGGAACCGCCTTGGTGTCGCGTCTCGCCTCGATCCTGGCGTCGGTCTTCGCCTCGTCCTTCCCCTCCCCCTTCGCGCTGCCCTTCCCTTCGGGTTTGGGCGCTTCCCAGACCTTCACGTCGGAGAGTGACAGGGGCTTCTCGCGAAGTGCGAGGGCACCGTCCCGGACAGCAATCACAACGCCGCCTCCTTCGACGAAGCGGCGGAGGGCCGCGGCATTCTCTTCCAGCAGCAGCTCCCTCTTGAAGACGTCGGTGGCATGCGGCACGAGGACGACGGTCACACCGGTCAGTCCGTTCTGGAGGGAGGAGATCCGTCGCCGGGACACCCGGATGCCGAGGTCCCGCTCGACCGACTCGGCGAGAGAGGAGATCGGAAGAGCACA
>CALFNC010000075.1 GCA_937902605.1 uncultured Acidobacteriota bacterium
AACGTTGATTCGGGCGGCGGCGTTCAGGCGCTTGGAGTACGGCATCGTGCTGAGAAGTTCGCGGTATTCCCCGATGGGCGCCGTCTGCTGTCGGCTGGCTACGACAACACCCTCACGATCTGGGATCTGCCGACGCGGCAGCCATCGCAGTCCTTCGCGGAACGTAAGGGGATTGTCTGGTCGATAGCGGTCTCTGGCGACGGCCGTTTCGCGGTGGGGGGTAAGGGCGGCAATATCAAACTCTGGGACCTGGCGACCGCGAGTGAACTGAGGACCTTTTCCGGGAATTCCGACCCAGTGGAGGCGATAGCTTTCTCCGCAGATGGAAAGCGCGCCCTTTCAAGTGTCCAGACTGACGGTGCGCTGACGCTCTGGGACGTCTCGACTGGGCAGAAGATCAGGTCGTTCGCTGGGCACTCCTCCGGTACGCTGGCAGTCGACTTTGCGCCGGACGGGAGATCTGCGCTTTCGGGGAGTTTTGACCAGACCGTGCGTCTGTGGGACGTGGCGGCTGGGACCGAATTGGTTCGGTTCGAGGGGCACATGGACGCCGTCACATCTGTCTGCTACTCGCCGGACGGGCGCTACGCACTCTCGGGGAGCTTCGACGACACGCTTAAGCTCTGGGACATCGCGGGGGAGAAGGAAGTACGGACCTTCAGAGGGCATTCAGGCACTGTCTGGTCTGTAGCCTTCTCCCCAGATGCTCGGTATGTTCTTTCGGGGAGTGGAGATGGCACTGTTCGCCTTTGGAAGACCGATACAGGCGAAGAACTATGTTCCCTGATGGCGTTTGAGGACGGCAGGTGGGCAGTTGTAGCGCCCGATGGTCGTTTCGACACGAATGATCTCGATGAGACCAAGGGGCTTCACTGGGTCGCCAGTGACGATCCGTTTCGTCCTTTACCGCTCGAGATCTTCATGAAGGACTACTACGAGCCGCGGTTGTTGGCGAGGCTGCTGGCCGGGGAGAAGCTGCCGCCCTTGAGGGCGCTGCAGGATCTGAATCGGGCCCAGCCGGCGGTGAAGATCGCGAAGGTCGAGAGAGAAGCTGGTGGCGACACCGTCTCGGTGACCGTGGATCTGGGCCGAGGCCATCTCGAAGTCGGGGAAGGAAAGGACCGGAGAGTCATGGAGACCGGGGTCTACGACCTCGAGCTCTTCCGTGACGGCCAGCTCGTCGCCAGCGAGCCCTCCTCGCCGGCAAGGGGAGCGACACCGGCAGCCGAGATCAAGACGGACGCCGCGGGCCATGCGACGAAGGTCTTCACGGGCATCCGGCTACCCAGGAAGACGGACGTCCACGAAGTCGAGTTCTCCGCGTACGCCTTCAACGTCGACCGGGTCAAGAGCGAGACCTCGCGCTACCGGTACAGCCTTCCCCCTGACCTCACACCCCTGAAAGGCCGCGCCTACGTCATCTCCATGGGCGTCAACACCAGCGAAAACAAAGCCTGGAAACTCACCTGGTCGGCGGCCGACGCGCGGGCCATGCAGACAACCGTCGTCGAGGGACTGAGGAAGACCGGCGCCTACGACGAAATCGTCCCGATCCTCCTGACGTCAGAGAAGGGAAGCGAGCCCACCGCCCGCAAGGCCATCTTCAAGAGCGTCATAAACCTCCTCGCAGGCCATCCGCCCTCGGCCGAAGAGCGGGAAGCCCTTTTCAAGGCCATTCCGGAGGCCAGAAAGCTCAGGAAGGCTACCCCGGAAGACCTCCTCCTGATCAGCGTCTCGAGCCACGGCTACCTGGGCGAGAAGGGAGCCTTCTACCTCTTCCCGTACGACATCGGGAAGGGAGAAGCCCAGACCATCGACCAGAAGCTCCTCGACAACGCCATCTCGACGGAAGACCTCGCCGAATGGCTCCACGACGTCGATGCAGGAGACATGGCGATGGTGGTGGACGCGTGCCACTCGGCAGCCACGGTGGCCGGAGAAGGCTTCAAGCCTGGGCCGATGGGAAGTCGAGGTCTAGGCCAGCTCGCCTACGACAAGGGGATGAAGGTCCTCGCGGCCAGCCAGGCAGACGACGTCGCGGTGGAGAGCTCGACGCTCAGGCAGGGCCTCCTGACGTACGCCCTCGTCCGGGACGGAATCGAGGCCAGGCAGGCCGACTTCAAGCCGAAGGACGGAGTGATCGGTCTGGGGGAATGGCTGGAGTACGGAACGGACCGCGTGCCGAAGCTCTACGAGGAGCTACGCGAGGGCAAGGTGGAGACCTACGGCAGAGGAGAGAAAGTAAGGGGCACTCTTCCGGCGAACCAGACGGGGCGCCGGCCCGAGCAGAAACCAGCGCTCTTCGACTTCGGAAAGAAGAAGGCCGACGTCACGCTGACGAAGGCCGAGGCCGTGAAGCAAACGACGGAACTGTCTCAGCCGTGACGATTGGAAGGGATCGTCGGCTCAGATCGTCCCTCTAGGACAGATGTTGCTGCCAGCGCTGTTTCGCCTGCCCGTAAAGCTGGCTGATCAGCACCACGAGAAGAACGGGCACGAAGTTGAACCAGAGTGCGAGGGTCGAGAACGCCAGGGCGCTCGAAAGGAGCGCGACGAGAGGTATCAAGAGGAGGCTTGTCCAGAAGGCGATTCGGAGGGAAAAACGATGGTAAACGAGTACCAGCGAGAAGCCGCCGAGGAAGTTCAGGAGGATCATCCGCACGCTGTGCAGGGGCCGCAGGCCCCGGCCGGACAGTTCAGCCTCGGTCGTGTGCGCAAGAAGGTCGATGCCACTCATCCTGCCGACCGGCGTAAAGAACTCGTCGCGTGCCTCGCGGTAGGTCCCTCCGATGAGGGCGATCCGGGCGAACAGGAGGGTCCCTTCCTTTCCCCAGCCGGGATGAGCGGCGAGGGCCTGGATTTGTGCGGAGGACGCCGTCTTGAAGTGGAACCGGTCTCCATAGAAATTGAGTGCGAACATCTCCGCTGTGGACCTGCCGGCCTTCGGGTTGGATTG
>CALFNC010000076.1 GCA_937902605.1 uncultured Acidobacteriota bacterium
AGAGCTTGCGCGCGCGCGGATCGTCCTCCAGGAGACGACCTTCGGCCGGTGTCAGGAGAAGAGGGAAGGAGCCGTTCCAGCTGACGCCGACGAACGGGTGGACCGCGAGCCCCACGTTCACGCGACGCCAGCCGAGCGCGGAGAGGACCTCGCGGAAGAGGGCCTCGCCGCAGATCTCCTCGGCCTGCCGGAGGGACGGCAGGCAAGAGGGCGGATCTCCGATCGGGGAGAGGTCGAGGAGGTCGAGGTGGGTGGCGCGCGTGAACTCGAGATAGGGCGCCAGGAAGCGGGCGGCGTCGTCTCCGAGGGTGCGGCGCACCCGCTCCTCGGACGGGAGGCCGGGAGAGAGATCCAGGAGCCGCGCTGCGAGGCGGCGGAGCCGAGAGTCCTGAGGGCTCCAGAACAGCGCGTTTAGGCGGGCCTGCCCGTCTTCGTCGCCGGAGCCTCTCAAGAGGAGAGCGATGCGCTCCAGGGCCTCCCGGTCGGTGAACGGTGAGCCGGGTGTCTCCACGAGGGCGGCGAGAAGCGCGGCAATTCGCGGGCCTTCGAGGAGCCCTTCCCCCGCCAGCCGGACGGCCCGGTCGAGCGCCGCGAGCGCCACGGCCGGCGACGGGGAGCCGAGGAGCGGCTCGAGGAGGGTCGGATCGGCGTCCTCGGCGACATCCAGGAGGAGCGTGACGACGGGCTCGACACAAGGGCCGGCGCGACAGGCGGCGAGAGAGGCGAGAGAGGCGAATCGTCCGGCCCGGATCGCCTCAGTCCACACATCGGTCAGGGCGCGGAGACGATGACAGGCCTCCTGGACCCGGTCGGCCCGGCCCATCGGCGAGGCCAGCTCGGCCTCGACGATCTGGAGCGCGGCGTCGAGCTCGGAGGAATCCTGTCGGCACGGGGCGCTCACCGGGGCGTCCGGCGTCAAGGCGGGAGCCTCGAGTCGTGACCGCAAGCCGCTTTCATCATAGGCGCACGCCGGCTCGCGGGAGGAGGTGGAGCTTAGCCGATCAGGAGGAAGCAGAGCGCCATCACCAGGGTCGGGAGGAGCGCGCCGAGGAAGAGGCCGAGGGGCGAGATCCCTTCCTCGAAGTACTTCCCGAGGATCGCCTGGCCGGCGGGGTTCGGGGCGTTGGCGATGACGGTCAGCCCGCCGCCAGTCACGGCGCCGGCCATGACCGCGTACTTTGCCGTGTCGCTGAAGCCGGGGACGAGCGACGCGAGGTAGGTGATCGCGGCGTTGTCGTTGAACGCGGTGAGGATGGTGGCGCCGACCATGAGCGGGAAGGCGGAGAGGCGGCCGAGGATCGGCGCGATCCACCACGCCTGGAGCGTCCCGTGGACGACGAGGCCGGCCAGGAAGAAGCCGACGAGGAGCGGTGGACGCAGGTTGACCGGGCTCTGGACCTCCGACGTCGCCTCTGTGAACGCCAGGAAGAAGAGGAACGCTCCGATGAACATCGCCGGCGTGTGGGCGGTGAAGACAGTGAAGCCCAGAAAGAAGAGGTGGCTGACGGTGACCCACACCGGGACGGGGAGGAGAGTCTCCTCCGCCGGGGCCGCGGACCGGGTGGCGGCCGTCTTCGCCAGGTTGCCCAACTCCCTGCGGAAGGCGAGTGCGTAGAGGGCGTTCGCGATCACGATCCCGATGGCCGCCTTGCCTCCAAATCGCGTGAACATGAACACCCCGTCCCAGCCCCATCGGCCGGCGACCATCAGGACCGGCGGTGCCGCGAAGCTGGTCAGGGTCCCTCCCACCGAGACGTTCACGAACAGTAGGCCGAGTGTGGCGTATCGGAACACAGGCCGAGGCCCCAGCTCGAAGATATGGCGACCGATCAGAATCGCGCAGATGCTCATCGCGGCCGGCTCCGTGATGAACGACCCGGCGAGCGGACCGACCGTGAGGATGGAAAGCCACCAGGCGAGGGGAGACCGCCCCCCGAGCCGGGCCACGGCGCCGAGCGCCCGTTCGGCCAGGTCGAGGATGGGGCGGGTCGACGAAATGGTCATGATGACGACGACGAAGATCGCCTCGGTGAATTTCACGTCGCTGTGGAGGAACTTCTCGGCGGTCTTCCAGCCCTTCGTCGCCACGAGCACGGCGATGAGCGGGATGATCCAGATCCCGAAGACGGCCTCGACCTCCCCGAAGAAGTGGAGCACGCCTGCCAGGAAGCCGAGTCCGATGGGCCTCCCGCCCTCCGCTCCGCCGTTCCTCGCCTCGTGGGCATCCCGCAGCCGATGTGACAGCGCCAGGAACTTCGGGGCAACGAAGGTGTGGAGGATCGCGAGGAGGAAGATCGCGGTCGCCACGGCGTTGAACGGGTCGACGTCGATCCGGTGGAGGAGGACCTGCGGCAGGGTGAGCCCCTGCTCTCCCGTGTAGGAGTCGAGCGGCACCGGAAAACTGCCGGCCTGGGAAGCGGCTTCGACGGCGGCGCTCGCGGCAGCGGCGATCACGGGAAGGAAGTTAGCACGGGTGCGAGGAGGCTCCGGGCCTGCTCCTGCTAGTCTTCGTCCATGTGGCCTTACTCCGTCCCCACGCCGCTCCGGACCGCGTCATGAGGGACGGACGCGACCTGTTCGCCCCGAAGATGGGGCTGACCCTCCCGCTCGTCTCGCTCCACTTCATCTTCTTCTTCCTATTGGTCGCGGACCCGGTGAAAACCCGCGCGATCTTCGCGTTCATCCCCCGGCAGGCGTTGATCGCCCCATGGTCCTTCGTGACGTATCAGTTCCTCCACGCGGGCCCGTTCAGCCTTTTCATGGGAGCGCTCTCGCTCTGGATCCTGGGGTCGGCCCTCGAGGCGGAGTGGGGGACTGGGGAGTTCACCGCTTTCTGGCTGGTCGCAACGCTCGGCGGCTCCCTGTCGGCGTGGGCCGTCGGGACGCCTCTCACGAGCGACCCGTTCGTCGTTCCGGTCTCGATGCTCTTCGCTTACGCCTTCCTCTTCCCGGAGATGCAGTTCCTGATGTTCTTCGTCGTTCCGGTGAAGGTGAAGTGGATCGCCTGGCTCACCGCCGCGTTCCTGGCATGGGGCCTCCTGGGAGACTGGTCGTCCCGGGGCTTAGGCCCGGCGCTGGTCCGGCTCGCCGGGGCCTCGGCCGGCTTCCTCTTCTTCTGGGCTCGCCACCACGGCCGGCACCGGGCGAGGAAGACCGCCCGGCAGGCGGTGCTGGCGGTCCGAGAGGTCGGCGCGGCCCGGGCCGACGAGGCGCTGGAGAAGCGGAACCGGGCGCTCTTCCCGGAGGTGGAAGCTCTCCGGGCCGCCCGCCATGTGGTGGCAGACCTGGGCTCCGGGGCGAAGTCCGTCGAGATGAAGCTGAACGGTCTCGTCGTCCCCGGTGTGAACGTCTGCAAGCCGGTCGATTTCAAAGGGGACCAGGACCTCGTCTGCCTTCGGTGCGAGGGGTTCGCCGAGTGCTCCCTTCGATACGCCGGTGGCGCGCCGCAGGAGATCTCGGCCCGGCCGGTAAAATGACGCGATGGCTCCCATCTTGATTCCGATCGTCCTCCTCGCCCTCGCCGCCGATCCCGGCCCGATTCCGGGAATCCCGTCGCCCCTGGGGGGAACATACGAAGCCGAGCTGTCGAAGCTGGCCGTCGAGAAGGCGAAGACGGAGCTGGCCACGCAGATCGAGGCGGCCCTCCGGGACCCGTCGCTCTCGGCTGCCGAGAAGTCCGACGTCAAGTCCCGCATCGCCAGCGTCAGGCTGAAGCTGGCGATCTACACGACGGACAGGAGCCTGGAGGAGACGGTCACGTTCTACGGCCAGAAGGTGCGCGGCGCCGTGTTCCTGATTGCCGAGAGAAACATCCTTCTGGACGTGGCCGAGGTCGCGCAGGCGGGGAAGTTTCCGATCTCCGCCGCGGTCGAGAAGGAGTGGCAGGGGAAGACGGGGCGGACCGCCCGGTGGACTCGCGACGACCAGATGGTCCAGATCTCGGTGGAGGACTACCTGATCGACCCCGGGGACGGAAAGGTGACGAAGAAGACAGTCGTCCTGGTCAGCTCCTTCGCCCCCTGACGCGGCCCCTCTCGGACACCTTCACACCTGCTCAGGTCGATTTCTCGTCTGCCCCTACCGCCGCCCCTTCCGCGCCCTTCTTCCCCTTGTAGTAGGTGAAGACCTGCCAGGCTCCGAAGAGGATCACGGCGGCGGGCCACCAGTCGAGGAGGAAGGAGAGATCGATCGTCACGAACCGGTCGAGGAGGAAGAAGGCGCCGAACAGGATCAGGAAGACCCCGAACGCGAGGTTCCCCTGGACCTTGATCGGCTTCTCGCCGGTGACGAGGTTCGCCTCCGGAGCGCCCGTGGCGTTGATGGCGTGCGCCTGGCGGACGGCGTCGATCAGGACGAAGAACCACCAGAACGGGATGAAGATGCCGAGCGGGCCCGAGCCGTGGCCTCTTTCGACGAAGGCGATGATCAGGACCCAGATCGAGAAGAAGGCAGCGGCCCGCTGGTATAGGCCCAGATAGAGGTGGCCCACGCCGGGCAGCGCCGAGAGGAGGCCCGCGACGGCGGGCTTCTTGAACCCGGCCGGAAGCGGGGCGGGAAAGGCGGGCAGCGGGGGGGCTGCCGGAATCGACGCAGCCGGAATGGACGCAGCCGGTGGTGGGGGCGGGGCTGCCTGGAACGGCTGGAACGGCTGTAACGGCTGTAACGGCTGTCCCGGGGTCTGGAGTTCGGTCATCGGTTCGTCCTCCGTGTCGTCTCTTGAAGTCAGGAACGGAAATCGGGCCCGTCCGGTTCCGGGAGACCGGTGCGGGGAGAGGCCGGCTGCTCTTCGGTCTGCCCGAAGACCCGGTCGAAGATGAGCGAGCCCCAGGCCGCGGCCTTCGCCTTCGAGACCTGAACGGTCCGGTAGAGGCGGTAGTCGAGCTGCCGGGTTAGAGCCTCCGGGCGGGACGCCAACGTTGACGAGCTGAGGCGCTTCTGGGTGGCGTCCCGAGCGTCTTCGATCGCCTCCTGTCCGGTCGAAGCGAGGTCGAACGCGGCCTTGCGCGCGGTCGACAGCGGGTCGACCCCCAGGATCGCCACGACGATGGCGGCCGCGGCGTAGGCGACGGCGACGCTGACCCGCCAGTCGAGGAGGAACGCCGGGATGCGGGAGACCTTGGGGGCGGCTGGCAGGGCCGCCGTTCGGGGGCGGAGCTGCGGGATCTGGCGAAGCCGGGCCTGGAGACCGGGCGGGAATGGAGGGCGCTCCAGCGCGCCAGGGGCCAGAAGGCCGAGCGTTTCTGCCGCCTCGACCCGGGACGGTGGGATCCGGGCGATCGCCCGGAGCCGCTCGACGAGCCCCTCGCCGGGCTCGACGGGGCGGAGGCTCGCGAGGAGCCTGGTGTTCTCCTCGAGGATCGCTGCGAGGACGGGATTGACGGAGCGTTCGGTCATGACCCGGCTCTGGCCGCCCCGGCGGCCC
>CALFNC010000077.1 GCA_937902605.1 uncultured Acidobacteriota bacterium
TGGGGCAGGGGCGCGAGCTCCGGCCGGAGCGCGGCCGGCAGGACGAACCCCGCGCCCCACCAGAGAACCGCTCCGGCGGCGAACGCGGCGAGCCTCGCGCGCGGGATCGCGAGCGCCGCCGCGCCGGCTACGACAGCGAACGGGATGGCGAGGACGAGCGCCGGCGGCCCCGGTATGGCGAGCGGCAGGCCGTTCCCGCCGGAGAGGAGCGGGAAGGCGAACGTCGCCCACGGCAGCGGGAAGCCATCTGGGACGAACGGGAAGGGAATGGTCGTCAGGACCACCGCCGCCGTCGAGGCTCCGAGGAGACCGGCGGCGACCGGTCCCGACGGCCCAAACGCGAGCGGCAGGACGAGGAACGGGAGGGCCGCGACGACGTAGCGCGGACCCAGCGTCCAGCCGCCGAAGTTCGGGTAGCCCGAGAAGAGGAGGAGGATCGAGACCGGAACGAGCACGAGCGCGGTGAAGGCCTGCCGACCAAGAGAGCGCCGGAGCGACGACAGTCCCTTTGGGACGAGAACGAGGGCCGGGACGAAGAGGAGGAGCCCCTTCGTCGGGTCGAGGAGGAGCCGGAGAAAACCGAGCGGTGAGGGGAGGGTGACACCGAAGAGGCCTTTCGCCGCGATGCCGTGGTACGCCGCGTTCTTCTCGAAGCCGTACGACGGGGCGAGCGGGCTCCCGAAACAGGCCGCGTTGTAGGCCCCGACGAGGAGCGCGAACGGAAGGCCCCCGGCTGCGATCCGCACCAGTTTCCGGGGGTTACGCCACGCGGCCACGGCAATCAGGACCGCCGCCGGGACCACGGCCGTGTAGTCGGCCGACACGGCGAGACCGAGCCAGGCCCCCGCGAGGAGCTCATCCCGCCTCTCCTTCCCGGCGCCGGGAAGGAAGAGGCCGCCGAACGCACCGAAAAGGGCGCAGGCAACGAGGGCGTGGGCGAACAGAAGAAGCCCATATGCGAAGAGAGGGGTGGCGAAGAGGAGCGCGAAGACCGCGCGCCGTCGCCCCTCGTCGTCCGCCCCCAGGCGCCGCGCCGCCCGGTCGACGAGGAGGGCGAGAATGAGGAGCGGGAGGGTCGACGCGAAGAGGCGCATTGCCCAGACGGCGGGCCGGATCGATCCGGGCCCGGGCGGGCCGGCGAAGGGACGCGCGAGGAGGTAGCCCGGAAGCGCCGCGAGCGCCCCTCCCGGGGCCTTGTTGGAGAACGTCTTTCCGCCAACCACCGAAAGGTCCTCGAAGGTGTCGCCGAGGAGCGGGGAGTACCTGGACACCTCGGGCGTCCCATCCTCCACCAGCGACGCGACGAGCAGCCAGCGCGACAGCTCGTTCGGGGAGACGAAGTGGGCGTAGACGGGTACGGCGAGGATCGCCAAGAGGGCGTAGAACGCCGCCACTTTCGCTCCCCGGCTCACGTCGAAACGACTATACGCCGGGCTTGCGGGTTCGACGTCTGCACCGTCGTCGGCTACGCGGTGACCCCACGCATCGTATAGTCCACGGTCCATGAGCGAACCAGCCGTAGATTCCACCGCCTCTGCACGTCTGACCGTTTCGCCCTCCGAACTCGCCTCGGCGCTCAACATCGAGACCCAGGACTCATTTCCGCCGGTTTTCGCCACCTCCCGGATGATCGCCCTCATGGAGGTCGCGGCGGCGCGGGCACTCGGCCCCCACCTTCAACCGGGGGAGCTCTCGGTGGGCGTCTCCCTCGACGTCTCCCACACGGCCGCGACGCCGGAGGGGGGCACCGTCACGGCCACGGCGAGGTTCCTCGGACGCGAGGGGAAGCTCTTCCTCTTCGAGGTCACAGCCGCCGACGACGCCGGCGAGGTGGGCCGGGGGAAGCACAAGGGCGCGATCATCAAGACCGAGAGGCTCCTCGCCGGCGCCGCCCAGCGCCGCCCGAAAGCCTGAGCGGCGGTGCTCCGGCGGATCGAGGACGACTTCGGGACCGTCGCGTCGGTCATCGCCCTTGGGGACTCCGGCCTCGCCCTCCGCGCCCCCGAGGTCTCGGCCTGGTCGGTGGCGGAACAGGTCGACCACCTCGTGAAGGTCGAGCAGTCGATCTTCTCCCACCTCCTGACCCGGACGCCGGCCCCGGGGAAGGCGATCTCGTGGGCCGGGAGGCTCGTCCTGCTCTCCGGTTGGATCCCCCGCGGCACGGGGACCTCGCCGAGGAAGCTCAGGGGAACGGCCGCCGGCCCGGAGGAGCTCGGCGCGGCGCTCGAGGCGTGCCGGGAGACCTTCCACCGCCTCGAGGCGGAACCCGACCTGCTTCTCGATCCCGTCCCCTCGCTTCCGCACAAGATGTTCGGCGCCCTCACTACCACCGAGGCGCTCCGCTTCGTTCCGATCCACACGCGGCACCATCTGAAGATCGTCGCGGACATCAGGACGGCGGCCGGCGGGCGCTGAACGGAAAGGCTCCACCATGCTCCGCACCGCCCTAGTCCAGCTCGACATCCGGTGGGAAGACCGCGTCGTCAACCACGAACGGGCCGGCATCCTCCTCGCGCAGGCCGCCGCCGCGGGCGCCCGCCTCGCGATCCTCCCGGAGATGTTCTCGACCGGCTTCTCAATGAAGGGCGAGGACGTCGCCGAGAAGCCGGGGGGCGCCACCGGGACCTGGCTGAAGGAGACCGCGGCCGAGCTGGGTCTCTGGATCGTCGCCGGCGTCGCCGAAAGAGGCACGCCGCTCCCCCGCAACACCGCTCACGTCGTCTCTCCCCGGGGCGAGGTCGTCCGCTACGCGAAGATCCATCCGTTCTCCTTCGCCGAGGAGGACAAGCACTACGCCGGCGGCGACCGGGTCGTTACGGTCCCAGTCGAGGGGGTCCGGGTGACCCCCTTCGTCTGCTACGACCTCCGCTTCCCCGAGCCGTTCCGCCTCGCTGCCCACGAGACCGACCTCTTCGTCGTCATCGCAAACTGGCCCGAACGGCGGCGCATCCACTGGCAGACGCTCCTCCGGGCCCGGGCGATCGAGAACCTCGCATACGTCGCTGGCGTCAATCGCGTCGGCGACGGGGAGGGCTTTCACTACGCGGGCGACTCGGCCCTCGTCAGCCCGTGGGGCGAGACGCTCGCGGGCGGAGCCGAGAGAGAGACCGTCCTCGTGGCCGACGTCGACCCCGCGGCGGTGAAGGATGCCCGATCGAAGTTCCCAGCTCTCCGCGATCGGCGTCCCGACGCCTATCACCGCTGACCGGGCCGCCATGCGTAGACCGGGAGGATGGTCGCACCGGGGGCTCCCATGAGCGGGGCTCCGCGCCACCGCGCCCGCCTCGCGGCGATCGTCGGAATCGTCATCTTCGCGGCAGCCTTCGTGACTCTTTTTCGTGAGGTGCTCTTCGCGGGAGGCACTTTCGTCGAACGGGACCTGTCCAGCTTCTCGCGTCCAATCGCGGCGGCTTTGGTAAGGGTCGCATCGGCCGAGGGCTCGCTACCCCTCTGGAACCCTCTCCTGGCGCACGGTCAGCCCCTCGCGGCCAACCCGCAATACGGCCTCTTCCACCCGTTCACCGCGCTCTTCTTCGTGCTTCCGTTCGAGTGGGCGTTTCGCCTCCAGGTGCTGCTCTCCGTCTTGGGTGCGGCCCTGTCCATGTGGGCGCTCCTCCGCGAACTGGGGGGCAGCCGATCAGCTCGTCTCGCCGGCGCCTTCTCGTGGGCGATGGGCTCCTGCATGCTGGGAGCGACGAGCGTCCTGCCGTTCGCGCTCGCTGGCGCGTCTCTCCCCCTGTTCCTGGCCGGCATCGCGAAGGGTGCCCGGAGGGGACCGCCGACGGGGCTGGTTCCCGGGTCGATCGGATTCGGTCTCCTGGTGCTGGCCGGACAGCCCGAGCCGATCCTCATCGCTCTCGTTCTCGCTCTCCCGGTGATGGCGGCCTCACGTTCCCGAGGAGGCGGGCATCGGAGGGTGGCCTTGAGATCCGCAATCCTTGCGGCCGGCTTCACGACAGCCCTCGGGCTTCTTCTCGGGGCCGCGACACTCCTTCCCGCCCTCGACCTGGTCCGGAAGACCGTCAGGGCAGGCGGACTGCGCTCCACCGTGTCGCTGGCCTGGTCGTTCCCTCCCCAGAGGCTGGTCGAGTTCGTCGTTCCGCGAGCTTTCGGCCGCCTGCAGTACCCGCAAAACCCGGACGATCGATCGCCGGCTCTATATCCTGATACCGGCAGGCTCTATCACTTTCTCTACCCGGGTCTCGCCATCACGATCCTGGCCGTCTTGGCTTCGTACTGGCGGCCGCGCCGAAGCCTTCCGTGGCTGGCGACAGGTGCGTTCTGGCTGATTCTCGCCATGGGCCACCACCTCCCTTTGCTCCCCGCGCTCTTCCGGGTGGCACCGGGCGCCGCGATCCTGCGCTTTCCCGAGAAGGTCGTCCTCGGTCTGGTCTTCTGTGTCACGATGCTTGGCGCCTTGGGCCTGGACGAGATGCGGCGGCGCCAGGGCGGATGGCAAGCCGTCAGGTCCGTCTTCCTGGGCACCGCCGTCCTCCTGGCGATGGCGAGCCTCGTCACCCGCGGGATCGGTTTCTTCGAGCAGGCGACCGCCCAGCGACCAGCCATTCTCCTGGCGGAGGACCTCGGAACAGGCGCGCTCGTGGCCCTTCTCAGCGCGGCCGCCCTCATGGTGGGCTCGCGGCTGACCAGGCCTCTGCGGCTCTTTCCCCTCCTCGCAATCCTGGCGGCCGACCTCGTCTTTCATGGCCGAGCCTTGGTGACCTCTCGCCCGGTAAAGGAGGTCGTGGCGCCGCCACCGCCTTTCGATCTGCTGCCGACCGACCTCGCGCATCGGATCTTCCATCTCGCCTCGCTTAAATACACCGGCAGCTCGCTCTGGATGGCACCGCCCCCGGTCCCGGCCGGCTGGGGAATTCCGATCGCCCTCCCGCCGGACTTCAACGACACCGAGCTGCGGTGGTCACGGGAGGCTACGGAAACGGTCCTGTCGCTGGTGAACGAGAGGCCCGACCTCCTGGAGCCACTCCTCGCCCGGCGTGGCGTGTCGACCATCGTGGCCTTTCATTCGAGCGTTCGAGTTGGGGCAACCGGTATTTTCGTACCGCCCGGACTGAGGTCCCCTCTCGTCGCGGTCCCCGTGCGGGGATCCACCCCGCTCGTTTTCTTCGCACAGGATCTCGTCGTCGCTGCAGGGCCCGAGGGGTGGAGGAAAACGGTTCGAGAACTCGGAGCACGATCGGTACGCACGGCCATCTTCGACCCGGCAGATATTTCGCGGCGACCCGAGCCGTTGGCGTCCGGAAAGGTGGCCAGCGTGAGGGCGAC
>CALFNC010000078.1 GCA_937902605.1 uncultured Acidobacteriota bacterium
TCGTCCAGCACTTCGCCGCTCGCTAAGTCGCCGCCGACACGCTAGACGATGCGCTCTCGACGATTCGCTCGCTCGCGGCAGAAGGCGCGATGGCGACGATCGACGTCCTCGGCGAGAGCGTGACCCGAAGGGAGCAGACCGCCGCGACGCGCGACGAGTACCTCCGGGTCCTCGACGCGATCGCCACCTCCGGCCTCTCCGCCAACGTATCCGTCAAGCCGACCGCGGTCGGCCTCGCCATCGATCCCGCGCTCGCACGCGAGAACTGCCGCACCATCTGCACAAAGGCCGCCAGCTTAGGGGTCTTCGTCCGCCTCGACATGGAGGACTCCTCCGTCACGGAGGCGACGCTCCGCCTCGTCCTCGAGCTGAAGGCGGAGTTCCCGAGCACCGGCATCGTGCTGCAGGCGTACCTGCGCCGCAGCCTCGGGGACCTCGACCGCATGATCGCGGCACAGATGAATGTCCGGATCTGCAAGGGGATCTACATCGAGCCGCGCCGGATCGCGTGGAAAGGGCACGAGACGATCATCGGGAGCTTCTCGGCGATGGTCGAGAAACACCTCTCGGCCGGCTGCTATGCGGCCATCGCCACCCACGACGAGGAGTGCGTCGAGAAGGCGCTCGCGACGATCGACCGCTTGAAGCTCCGCCCCGACCAATACGAGTTCCAGATGCTCCTGGGGGTCGACCCGCTGCTGCGGAGGACCCTCATCGAGAGCGGCCACCGCCTGAGGGTCTATGTCCCCTACGGCAAAGACTGGTACGCCTACTCGGTTCGCCGCCTGAAAGAGAACCCGTCGATCGCACGCCATGTCGTTCGCCGCATCGTCGGCCTGGGCCCCGCCGAGTGATGAGCCTGCTGCGGCTCGCCTTCCTCCTCGTGCTGGCCATCCCGGCCTCCGCACCGGCCGCCGGCCCGCCGGACACCGAGCGGGACCCGCTCTTCTCGGCCGCCGGCATCCCCTCCCGCTTCGCGCTCGAGGCCGCGCAGCGCGAAGCGGTGCCGACCCCGTCCGAGGTCCTCGGACACCGGATCGGGGACGCGTTCACGAGCCCGGACGAGATCGTCCGATACGTCCGGAAGGTCTCCTCCGTTTCGCGCCGCGTCCGGGTCGAGCCGTATGGGAAGACGCCGGAAGGGCGGGACCTGCTCCTCGCCATCGTCTCATCCGAGCGGAACCTCGCCCGGCTGGACGCGATCCGTAGAGACCTCGCGGCGCTGGCCGACCCGGCGACATTGCCGACGGCTATCTCGTCGATCGCTGACTCCACGCCCTCCGTCGTCTGGATCGCGTGCAGTGTGCATGGGAACGAGGTCGCCGGCTCGGAGGCGGGCCTGGCGCTCCTGTGGTGGCTTGCCGCCTCGAAGGAGGAAGCGGTGACCCGCCTCCTCGACCAGGTCGTCGTCATTCTCGACCCGGACGTCAACCCCGATGGCAAGGCGAGGCACGTCTCCTGGTGGCGGTCGGTGGCCGGACCGGTGCCCGACGACTCGCCGTCTGCGCTCGAGAACGACCCGCCGTGGCCCGAGGGGCGCTGGAACCACGCCGGTTTCGACCTGAACCGCGACTGGGCCTGGGCCACGCAGCCCGAGACGCGCCAGCGGATCGCGGCCTTCCTCTCGAACCACCCCCAGGTCTACGTCGACCTCCACGAGATGGGCCCCGAGATGAGCTACTTCTTCCCGCCGCCGGCGGACCCCGTCCACCCGCACCTGCCGGCCGAGACGGGGCGGTGGATGGAGGTCTTCGGGCGCGCGAACGCACGGGCGTTCGACGAGCGCGGGTGGAGCTACTTCGTCCGCGAGGTCTTCGACTTCTTCTACCCGGCTTACGGTGACTCGTGGCCGTCGTTCCACGGGGCCGTCGGCATGACCTACGAGGTAGGCGGGAGCCCGGGACTCGCCCGGCGGCGGAAGGACGGCACTATCCTGACGTTGAAGGAACGGGCACTCAAGCACTTCACGGCGGCGCGCGCCACGCTCGAGGCGGCCGCGGTCCACCGGACGGAGCTCCTCGCCTCCTACGCCCGCTTCTTCCGAGAGCCGATGAAGGAGGGTCGGAAGCTCTTCGTCCTCCCCGCCGGGCAGGACCCGACGCTCCTCCGCCGCCTCGCCTCGCTCCTCGCGCTCCAGGGCGTGCGCGTCGAGCGGACGACGCGGGAAGTCGCGGTGACCGGCCCTGGCGGGAGGGTCGTCCTCCCGGCCGGCTCGCTTCTCGTCGACGCCCAGCAACCGTTCGGACGGTTCGCCGAGGCGCTCCTCGAGCCCGGCGCCCCCTTACCGGAGACCTTCCTCAAGGAAGAACGGACCCGGCTCCTCCAGAACGAGCGGGACCGTTTTTTCGATGTCACCGCCTGGAACCTCCCGATGGCCTGGGGCCTCGAGTGCCTCTCGACCACCGATCGGGCCCGGTTCGCCTCGGCCCGCGAACCTTGGCGGGAGCCCCCCGCGTCTCCCCGGACCGAGGGTGCGACCTATGGGTGGCTCCTGGCTGGCGACGACTACGCCAGCCGGAAAGCGGCCGCGATCCTCCTCGACTCGGGTGTCCGGCTCTTCGCAACGACTGCCGACGTCCAGTTGAGAGGACTCACATTTCCCGCCGGCTCGTACCTGGTGAGGCGTGAGAGCAACGACATCGGCGTTGCGGCACGCGTCGCCGACGCCGTGACGGCCGCGTCCGCGTCGGCGACGCCGCTGGGCGGAGCCTGG
>CALFNC010000079.1 GCA_937902605.1 uncultured Acidobacteriota bacterium
CCCCCATCTTCGCGAGGAATCCGCCCACCCAGACCCAGTGGGCGACGGGGGAGTAGACGAACAGGACCCAGAGCGGCAGGAAGAGAAGATACGCGGTGAATCGCATCCGCTCCACGATCGCTCCCGAGATCAGGGCGACCGTGACGATCGCGAAGGTCCCCTGGTAGGCCATGAAGAGGATGTGAGGGATCGTCCCTTCGGCCTGCAATCCGACTCCCGCCAGGAAGGCCCGCGAAAGGCCTCCCACGAACGGAACCCCGGGCGCGAACGCGAGGGAGTAGCCGAGCAGCGCCCAGGTCACTCCCGAGACCCCGAGAGAGACGAAGCTCATCATCAGGACGTTGAGCGCGTTCTTCCCACGGACGAGCCCCCCGTAGAAGAACCCGAGGGCGGGGGTCATCAGGAGGACGAGCGCGGTGGCCACGAGCATCCACGCGGTGTCGGCGGCGTTCAGAGGAGGGGTCATCGGCACTCCTTGCACTGGACTTCGAAGGAAGCTTAAGCAAGGCCCGTGCACTTAGAGTGCCAGGCTGAGCTGAAGCCACCAAGTGCCCTCCTGAGAAGAGGATGACGGGAAAACTCGGGGGGCCTGCTCCAGATCCGTGGATCGACAGAACTGGAATGGCTATTCGGTAATGGTACGAAAATGTTGGAAAGGATCGCGTCGCCTGGGAGAGAAGGGACCTGCCTAGGTCTTCGCCTTCCCCTGGTTCGCGACCGCCTCCATCGCCTTTTGGATCTCCTCCTGGTTTCCGAGGTAATAGCTGTTCAGCGGCTTCATCTCCGCGTCGAGCTCGTAGACCAGGGGGGCCCCGGTCGGGATGTTGAGGCCCACGATCTCCTCGTCGGAGATCCCGGCCAGGTGCTTGACGAGGGCGCGGAGACTGTTCCCGTGGGCCGCTATGATCACGCGCTTCCCCTCGGCAATGACCGGAACGATCTCTTGCTCCCAGTAAGGGACGAACCGGGCGACGGTGTCCTTGAGGCACTCGGTCGTCGGGACGTGGGCGGGGTCGAGCTCTTGATAGCGGGGGTCGTTTCCTGGCCACCGAGGGTCGCTCGGCTCGAGCGCCGGCGGCGGAATGGCGTAGCTCCTCCGCCAGACCAACACCTGGTCGTCGCCGAACTTGGCCGCAGTCTCGGCCTTGTCGAGACCCTGAAGCGCGCCGTAGTGCCGCTCGTTGAGCCTCCACGAGTGGTGGACCGGGATCCACATCAGGTCCATCCGGTCGAGGGTGATCCAGAGGGTGCGGATGGCCCTCTTGAGGACCGAGGTGAAGGCAACGTCGAACGTGAACCCCTCAGCCGCGAGCAGATTCCCCGCCTTGGCCGCCTCGTCGAGTCCCTTGACGGACAGGTCGACATCGGTCCAGCCAGTGAATCGGTTCTCGCGGTTCCAATCGCTCTCGCCGTGGCGGAGCAGGACGACTTTGTACATGCCAGCTCTCCCCGTGGTCTCTATCCGGGTCCTCGACCCGCAGAGAGGATGTTACGGGAGGAGACCGGCCCGGAAGAAATGAAAAGGTGCCGGCGGGTCCTGGGCGGCTCAGGCCTTGAAGCGATCCGGGTCGATGCGGTGCTTGGCGACCTTGTAATTAAGGATCCGCTCGGTCGTCCGGAGGAGGCGCGCAGCCTTGGCCCGGTTGCCGCGGGCGATCTTGAGGCCGTCCAGGATGAGGTCCTTCTCGTAGCTGTCGATCGACTCCGCCAGCGGGCGCTCCGGGAGGGTATCCGAGACCTCGGCGGTCTGGAGTGTCGGAGGGAGGTGGTGGGCGTGGATCACGCCCCCCTCGCAGATCAGGATCGCCCGCTCGATGCAGTTCTCCAGCTCGCGCACGTTCCCGGGCCAGTGGTAGCTCATCATCATGTCGATGGCGGAGGTCGAGATCCGCCGGACGTTCCGGGCGTGGGCGATCGCGTACTTCTCGACGAAGTGGTCCGCGAGGAGGAGGATGTCCGATCGCCGCTCGCGGAGCGGCGGAGCGAAGAGCCCGAAGACGTTCAACCGGTAGTAGAGATCCTCCCGGAAGGTTCCCTTCTTCATCGCATCCTCGAGGTCGATGTTGGTCGCGGTGATGAGTCGAACGTCTACCTTAACGGGCTTGACGCCACCGAGCCGTTCAAACTCCCGCTCCTGGAGGACCCGGAGGAGCTTGATCTGGGTGGAGGCCGGTAGGTCGCCGACTTCGTCGAGGAAGAGAGTGCCGCCGTGCGCCAGCTCGAACCGGCCTTTCTTCTGCCGGTCCGCGCCGGTAAAGGCGCCCGGCTCGTAGCCGAACAGCTCCGACTCGATGAGGCTCTCCGGGAGAGCCGCGCAGTTCACCTTGATGAACGGTTTCCCCGAGCGTGGGGAGTTGTAGTGGATGGCGTGGGCCACGAGCTCCTTGCCGGTCCCAGATTCTCCCCGGATCAGGACGGTGGTGTTGGCGGGAGCTGCCTGCGCCACCTGCTCGTAGAGCTTCTGCATCGGGTGGCTCGTACCGACGAGGTTTCCCAGGTCGTACCGCTCCCGGAGCTCTTCCTTCAGCTGGCGGTTCTCCTCCATGAAGCGGTTCCGTTCGGCTTCCAGGAGGCGGTGGACGCGGGTCGCCTGTCCGAGCATCGAGGCCGCGATGCCCAGGATCTTGACGACCTTGCCGAGGTCGCGGCTCTTCTCGTAGACGAAGGCCAGACCGAGGGCGCCAGCGTTCTTCCCGTCGACAGGGACCGGGACCGAGACGTACGAGAGATCGCTCTTCGACTTGCGCCGTGCCCTCAGGTAGCCGAGCCGGTCGAGGAAGAGCGGCTCCTGGCTCGCCAGGGGGACCGCGATCGGCTTCCCGCTCTTCACGACGTGGCCCGTGATCCCCTCGCCGAGGCGGTAGCGCAGGCGATCGGGGGAGGCGCCGTGCCGGCCCGTCACCGCCTCCACCTTCAGCTCGCCGGAGGCCGCGTCGAGGAACGTCACCATGCCGAAAACCGCTTTGAGGTCGGTCTCCAGGATCTCCAGGGCGCGGGCGAACGACGCGCGGAGATTGAGCGGCGAGCCGAGCGCCTCGCTCAGCTCGAGGAGCATCGTCAGCTCGTTGGGTTGCGCTCCGGCCATCGGACTTCTCCTCCCGTCCCGCCTACCGCTCGGACCCGTCGGGCTTGAGATCGACGGTGAGGGGGATCTCCCGGTACTTGTCCCCGATGAAGGCGAAGCCAAGGGCCGGCCGGTAGCCGGGCCGGCAGATCACGATTCGATAGGTCTCCGGGCGGAGCTCCTCGAACATGAAGACGCCCTGGTCATCCGAGACGGCGGTCTTCCGGACGCCCCAGTCGAAGACCTCCGCGACGACCGTCGCCCCTTTCACGGGGACGCCTCTCGACAGAATCCGCCCGCGCAGGACCGAGGAGAAATGCTGTTTCAGCTTCACGGGCGGGCTGCCCGGGCAGGACGCCACCTGTTGGAGAGCCTGGAACTTGGGACAGCCGGTCGTGCCGGCGCACCCCGCCAGGGAGAGGAGGGCGGGGATGATCGCCGCAGCCAGGAGGCCCTGTCGGACCGCTCTGGGGAAAGGGGACATGTCGAATCCTCCGATCAGCCGAACAATTATGCCATTTCGGGCGGGGAATCCGACATTGATGTCAGAAACAGCCGCGAAGAGGGGGTGGATAGGGCAGTTCCGGGCCCACCCTGTTGCGCCGGCTTTGGATAGACTCGTGACCATGCGAAATGCGATCGCGATCCTCGTCCTCGGCGCGTCCCTCTCCGCGGCCGCCGAGAGCCCGCTCGTCACGCCCGAAGAGAAGACGGCCGCCCGGCAGATCACGCCCGACGTGCTGCGCGCGCACATCCGCTTCCTCGCCTCGGACCTTCTGGAGGGCCGCGGGCCGGCCACGCGGGGCGACCGCCTCGCCGAGGCCTACATCCAGTCGCAGATGGAGGCGCTGGGGCTGAAGCCTGGGGCGCCGGGCGGCGGCTATGTCCAGAAGGTTCCGCTCGTCGGCATCCGTGCGTCCTTCCCCGAGGGGCCGGCCGTGTTTCGGTCGCCGGGCGGGATGGTCCAGGGGATTCCGGGCGAGAACCTCGTCGCGTCCTCGGGCGTTCAGAAGTCCGCGGCGCGGATCGAGAACGCGGAGGTTGTCTTCGTGGGTTACGGGATCGTCGCCCCCGAGTACCAGTGGGACGACTACAAGGACGCGGACCTCAGGGGCAAGGTCCTCCTCGTGATGAACAACGACCCGGAGTCCGACCCGAACCTCTTCGCCGGGAAGACGCGCCTGTGGTACGGACGCTGGGACTACAAGTACCTGATGGCCGCGCGGAAGGGAGCGGCGGGGGCGATCATCATCCATACGACGTCCTCGGCCGGATATGACTGGCCGGTCGTCCAGAGCTCCTGGCAGGGCGAGCTGTTCGAGCTGCCGGAGGACAGCACACCGCGCGTGAGCGTCAAGGCATGGGCGACCGAGGAGCTGTCGCGGAAGATCGCGTCGCTCGGCGGCAAGGACCTCGACCAGCTCCGCGCCGCGGCCGAGTCGCGCGCCTTCCGGCCCGTCCCCCTCGGCGTCACGATGTCGGTCGCGCTCGCGAACACGATCGGACAGAAGGAGTCGGGGAACGTCATCGGCGTGCTCCCCGGCGGCGACCCGAAGCGGGCGGGCGAGGCGGTGATCTACACGGCGCACCATGACCACTTCGGTGTCCGGAAAGGGGCGAAGCCGGGCGAGGTGGAGATCTATCACGGCGCGCTCGACAACGCCTCGGGCGTCGCCTCGTACCTGGCGGTCGTCCGCGCGTTCGCGGCGCTGAAGTCGCCGCCGGCACGGTCCGTCTACTTCGCGTTCGTGGCCGGCGAGGAGCAGGGGCTACTGGGCTCGGAGTACCTCGCAAAGCACCTCCCCCTGCCCGCCGGGCGCATCGCTGCGAACATCAACGCGGACGGCATCGGCACCTTCGGCCGCACCCGCGACGTGTCGATGATCGGCCTGGGGAAATCCTCGATCGACGACGACGTCGTGGCGCTAGCCCGAATGCAGGGCCGCGTGGTGACGCCCGACGAGTTTCCCGATCGGGGGACCTTCTACCGCTCCGACCAGCTCAACTTCGCGCGGATCGGCGTCCCGGCGGCGTACCTGAAGGCGGGAATCGACGTGATCGGGAAGCCGTCCGGCTGGGGGAGGGAGCAGGCCGAGGCGTACGTCAAGAACGACTACCACAAGCCCTCGGACGAGCTGAAGGAGAGCTGGGACTTCGCGGGCGCGGTCGAGGACTCTGAGCTCGCCTTCCATCTGGGCTGCCGTCTTGCGAACGCTCCCACAATGCCGCGCTGGAAGAAGGGCGACGAGTTCGAGGCCGCGCGCCTCAAGGCGCTCGCCGAGACGGCCGCGACCCGCTAAGGGAGGAGGCGGAGCGCGGTCCCGGGTAGCGCGGCGCGCCGAGGTGCCAAGGTGGTCGAGTCCTGGAAGAAGGCCGCGCCAGAAGCCGTACCGGCGCTCGAAGCGCCGCTTCATCATGTCGGCCGTGCTCATCGTACATACTCCGTCTGTCGAAGGGAGGAGCCAGATGATCAGAAGACGAGCTATAGCCAGCGCCGTCGCGGCGGCGTTCGTCGTTGCTGCGGCCGGCGCCCGGGCGCAGGACCTCGCCTCGTTCGAGAAGCGGGTCGCCACCAAGACGCTCGACAACGGCCTGACGGTCGTGGTCTGCGAGAGGCCGGGGGCCCCGGTCTTTTTATTCTTCACGCACCCCAACGCCGCTTCGCTCCTGCCCTCCGCGGGACAGTCCGGACC
>CALFNC010000080.1 GCA_937902605.1 uncultured Acidobacteriota bacterium
CTCGCGCTCCCGCTCCAGGCCGGGGAGACGGTCTTCGGGTTCCTGACGATGTCGCGGAAGGGGTCCTTCGTCCTCACGCCCCAGGAGATGCGGCTGGCGCAGGAGCTCTCCCGGCTCGCGGCAGGGGCCCTCGAGAAGGCTCGCCTGATCGAGGCCGAGCGCCGGACGACCGAACGGATCGCGTTCGTGGCGCGATTGCACACCTCGCTCGGGGGACTGACGGAGGTCGACGCCATCCTCCAACGGACGGTGAAGGAGGTCGGCCCGTATTTCGACCTCGACTATTGCGCCGTCCGCCTCGCCACCACCGGGGAGTTCGCCGGGTCTTCCGCGGTCTACGTGAAGACCGGTACCGCGACGCCAAGGCGGGGAGAGGAAGTCCCCGACAGCCTTCTCTCCCACCTCTCCGCGGAGGGGTCCCACGTCCTCCTCGCCGACGTCTCGTCCGACCCTCGCGGCCTCTCCCTCATCCCGTCGCCCGAGACCGTCAGGCACCTGCCGCGCCCCATCAGCCTCCTGGCGGTTCCCTTGTCGTACCGCGGCGCCATCGTCGGGGTCCTCGCGGCGGTGACTGGAGGGCGCCAGCGCGGAATCGGCCCGACGATCCTCCGGTCGTTCGAGGCGGTGGCCGTCGAGCTCTCGCTGGCGGTCACCTCCGCACGGCTGCTGGAGAACGAACGGGAGTCGTACCGGTTTCTCGACCGGCTGCGGGAAGTGGGGCGCTCCCTCACGACGACGTTCGACTCCCAGCGCATTAGGCAGATCCTCTGCGAGCAGTCGGTGACGCTCTTGAAGGCCGACGTGGCCCGGTTCTGGGACGCCGATCCGCAGGCGAAGCTCCTCGAGGTGACCGCGCGCTGGGGCTCGGAGAGCACCGGGGACGTCGGCCGGACTGTCGCGACAGAGAGGACTTCTCACCCGATCGTCCGGGCGTTTCTCGAAAAGGGCCTCGTCCTGCTGAACGACACGGAACTGGCCGATCTCTTCTCGTCCGCGTCGCCGTCGGGCAGCCCGATCACCCGGGCAGCGGTGGTGCCGCTGGTCTATCAGGACGAGGCGGTCGGCGTCCTCTCGCTGGGCCTCCGCCGGGGCTCCACCCCCTGGTCGGCAGCCGTCGCGGGGCAGCTCGCTCTCCTCGCCGACTCCGGGGCGATCGCGCTCCACAACGCCCGCATGATGCGAATCATCGAGGCGCAGGCCGAACGGGACTCTCAGACGGGCCTCTACAACCGGACCTCGATCCTCAAGAGGCTGGAGGGCGAGCTTCGGCGTGCCGAGCGGAACGGGCAGTCGATCGCCGTGGCATACGTCCGGCTCGACGGGCTTGCGGACGCTCATCAGAAGCTCGGAGCACCTTTCGGCGAGGCCATCCTCCCCCGGGCCGCGGCCCAACTCGTTCGCGCGACCCGCGTCGTCAACGTCGTGGCTCGCGACCGCGGGGACCGTTTCTGGATCCTCGTCTTCGACGCGACGAAGGCACAGGCCCGGCGCGCCGTGGAGGCGATCCAGAAGAACTTCGACGGCGCGGTCGACGCACGGCTGGACCAGGAAGGCATCCGACTCGGCGTCACCGTAGGCATCGCCGCCTATCCCGAGGATGCATTTGACACGCCCAGCCTCGTCCTCCGGGCCGAGGAGGCATTGGACGTGGCGATGAACGGTCCGAGAGGCTCAATTGCCCTCTACGGAGCGCTTTCGGCGGCGGACGTAGGACCCTGAAGCGATGGCGATCGGAGAAGGGACCCTCCTCGGACGCTATCGGCTCGTGAAGAGGGCCGGCCGTGGCGGGATGTCCGAGGTCTGGCAGGCCGAGGACACCACGCTCCACCGGTCGGTCGCCGTGAAGGTCATCCTCGACCCGGTCGCCCAGGATGCGAGCTTCTCCGAGCGGTTCCTCCGCGAGGCCAGGCTCGTCGCTGGCCTCCAGCACCCGAACATCCTCCCGGTCTTCGACTTCGGCACCGCAGACGTCGAAGGCCGGCAAGTCTCCTACCTCGTGATGCCCCTCGTCGGAGGCGGTTCCCTCAAGGAGCGGATCCTCGGGCCCGTCCCGTTCCCGACCGCCATCGGCTGGCTGATGGCGGTGGCCCGAGCGCTCGACCACTCGCATGGCCACGGCATCCTCCACCGAGACGTCAAGCCCGGGAATGTCCTGATCGACTCCTCGGGCACTCCGATGCTCGCCGACTTCGGGCTCGCCCGGAACGCCGAATCCGCCTCGGGGCTGACGACGACGGGTGCCGTCCTAGGGACGCCGCTCTACATGGCTCCGGAGCAGGCGGAGGGAAAGCCGCTCGATGGGCGTGCCGACCAATACGCCCTCGGGATCATCGCGTTCGAGATGCTGACGGGGAGGGTTCCGTTCCACGCCGACTCCCCGCTGGCCGTCCTCCACCAGCACGTGGCCGTCCCGCCGGAGGCGGTGTCGAAGAATCGTCCGGACATTCCGGCTACCGCCGACGACGTGCTCGTGCGGGCGCTCGCGAAGAAAGCGGCGGCCCGATTTCCGAGCTGCACCGCGTTCGTTACCGCGCTGGCGTCCGCGCTCGGCGTCACCCGGGACTCCGACAGCTTCCCGCCCCACCCGCCCGCGCCGCTCGTTCCGGCTGCGCCCCTCGGTGGCTCCTCGGACGAGGAGGCTACTGTAGTCTCGGGACCGGCGGCCGCCATCTCCGACCGTCGAACTCCTCCTCCTCTCCCGCTCGCGGCTCCCGCCTCCCCCACGTCAGAGGGGAGCGCGCGCCGCACCG
>CALFNC010000081.1 GCA_937902605.1 uncultured Acidobacteriota bacterium
AGGCGTCCCTCCGGTGGAGGGCGAAGAGGAGCGGCGGATCGCCCGGCAGGACCGTCGCGTCGACTAGCGGCCAGGCGAGCGCCGAGCCGCGCCACCTCGCGATGAGGCCGCGCGGGCCGATCTCGTAAACATAGGGACGGACACCGTCCTCACCGTCGATCGGCGACAGATGGCGTTCGAGCGTGAAAAGGAGGGGGCGACGAGGACCGCTAGAACGGGCTTTTCGGGGGACATGTCAGGAGCGTCCTGGCGACGAACGGCTCGGCCCATTTCACGAGCGGCTCGCTCCCCGCCCTCTTCCGCCACTCCTCGTCGGTCATCGGCGCCCGGGACGTCAGCTCGTGATAGGCGTAGACCGCTCCCTTCACCACCTGACGTCGCCCGAAGAAGGGGACGACGAGGTCGAACTCGAGCGGCGCCCCGACCGCGGCGAGAAGGAGCGGGACGGCTCCCCCTCCCGCCACATCGGCCACCTTCGGCATCGGGTCGGGGTGCGAGAGGGCGAGCGTCGGGCTGGCGAGCGGCCCCGCGTCTTTCAACCTGGCCCCGGCCGCCGTCAGGTACCGCATCGCCGCGAAGTAGTCCGCCGCCGCCGGCTTTCCGGCGTAGTGGCCGCGGGGCGTCAGCTCCGCGTAGTCGAACGGCTCGCCGAGCGCCCTCGACGGCGCCGTCCCCACGTGCGCCCTGATCCGCTTCGCCTCCTCGTCCCGCGTCGCACCGTCCCGGCTTGCCCTCGCGGAGGCGAACAGCTTCGCCCAGGGCGACGAGGCGTCCGTCCTCCCCAGCTCGTCCGCAGCGGCGTCCACGAAGGCCCAGAAGGCCGGGATCGCAGTCTCCCGCTCGCGGAGGATGAAGAGCCCCTCGTACGCCGCGGCCCAGACCTCCCAGAGGATGTCGGTCGTCACCAGGTAGGGCCGCGTCGGCGTCGTCGACGAATAGCCGCCGCACTGATACATCTCGCTGTCGTAGAACCCGTAGAGCTGCTCCCCGCCGACCCGGCGGAAGAGCCCCCCTTGCCTTGCAGGAGCGCGAGGTCGTCGCCCGCCTCCGCGAACATCCAGGCGTTGACGACGTCCGCGAGCGGCATCGTGACCGGGACGAACCGGAGGACTTCTCCCCCGTCGGCCCCGCTCCGTCCCAGATTTCCCCCAGATAGAGCTTGGCGTGGAAGGCGCGCTGGCCGTCCTCCCAGAGCAGGAGGTGGCCACCCGGATGGAAGCCGAGCGGCAGCGCCGACGTTACCGACGTTACGTTCTTCTCCCCGGGATGCTCGCTCTCATCTCCGTCCTTCGCCGGCTTTGTTTCCGGCTTCTTGGGCCCGACGACCAGCCGGCGGAGAGCGGCCTTCGACCGGTGGATCACCCTCGACGTCCACGCGGGCGTCCCCGGCTCTAGGCGGAGGATTAGGTCGATGCATCAAACCCTCCGGCGACGATGGCGACCGATTCTAGCCGCCCCCGATCAGCCCGAAATGTCCGGAGTGTCGGACGCCCGCTTCTGTAGCTCGTCCCATCGCTCGTAGAGCCGGTCGATCTCTGATTGACACGCTTCGATCTTGCCCAGCAGCTCGACCAGCTTCAGGCCGTCAGTGGCGTTCTCCGGCTTTTCGCACTCGGCCTTGAGCGCGTCGCGGGCTCCCTCAGCCGCGAGGATCCGCTCCTCCATCCCGTCCAGCTCCCGCTGCTCGAGGTAGCCAAGCCGCCGCTTCCGCCCTGGCGCTGCGGCCTGTGCGGACGGCGCGCCCATGCCGCAGGCCGGCCCCCCGTTCCCTGGCTTCTCCTCGCGCTCGGCCGCCCGCCATGCCTCCCACTGGTCGAGGCCGGCCAGGGAAACGAGCGTCCCCTCGCCCTTAGCGTTCTTCCCGAACGCCAGGATCTGGTTCGTCACACGGTCGAGGAACCATCGGTCGTGCGTGACGAGGAGGACGGCTCCCGGGAAGTCCGAGAGGCAATCCTCCATCACCGCCAGCGTCGCCAGGTCGAGGTCGTTCGTCGGCTCGTCGAGAACGAGGAGGTTCGTCTTCTTCAGCATCAGCCGGGCGAGAAGGAGCCGGCTCTGCTCACCGCCCGAGAGGCGACCGACGGCCATATCCATCTGCTCGGGCCGGAAGAGGAACCGGTCGAGGTAGCTCTTGATGTGGACGAACGCCCCGCGGAACTCGACCTTGTCCCCTGCGGGGCATAGGGTCTTCGCCGGCGTCGAATCGGGGTCGAGGCTCTCCCGCCCCTGCTCAAAAACGATCGGAGAGAGGTTGTCCGCGCGGAGCACCTCGCCCGTGTCCGGGGCCTCCGAACCGAGGAGGACCCTGAGCAGCGTCGACTTCCCGCAGCCGTTGGGCCCCAGGAGGCCGATCCGGCTCTCGGGGGTGACGAGGAGGTCGAGCCCGTCGAAAAGGAGATGCCCTCCGTAGCCCTTCCCGATTCCTTTCGCGTCGATCAGCCTCTTCGGGCTTCTCCCCGAAGACTGGAAGTCGAGCCGGACAGACGCCGACCGGGTCCGCGTCGCCAGCTCCTCCACCTCGCCTTCCAGCGCCCCCGCTCGTTGGATCCTCGCCTGCTGCTTCGTCGAACGGGCCTTCGCGCCGCGCCGCAGCCACTCCGTCTCGCGGCGAAGGCGGTTCTTGAGCGACGCCTCACGCTCGACGTCGGCCGAGAGTCGCGCCTCCTTCACGGAGAGGTAGGTCTCGTAGTTGCCCCGGACGTCGAGGAGGCCGCCCGCGTTCCGGGGGTCCAGCTCCAGTATCCGATTCGCCACACGCTGGAGGAAGAGCCGGTCGTGAGTCACCGTCACTGTGGCGAACGGGGCCTTCGCGAGGAGCCCCTCGAGCCAGAGGATCGCCTCGACGTCGAGGTGGTTCGTCGGCTCGTCGAGGAG
>CALFNC010000082.1 GCA_937902605.1 uncultured Acidobacteriota bacterium
ACGACCCCGAAGGCTCTGGCCCTTGGCGCTCGCCTCGTGGGCGCCGGCGTCCGGCCCGGCGAGGTGAACGAGTTCCTCTTCGAGGCTTTGCCGCTCTCCGCTCTCCGGCTCGAGATGCTCGTCCTCGAAACGCTGACGCTCCACGACGGAGGGCGCGTGGCGACCCTGGAGCTCCCCCGCCGATTCTTCGACGCTTCGGCGGCGCGGTCGGCCGACACCGAGAACCTCGTCAACCGGGCGCGTGGGATCGAAGGGGTCGTCGCCGCGGCGCTGATCCGCGAGTCGGACGAGCCGGGCGAATTCCGCTGCTCACTCCGGTCAAAGGGAACGGTGGACGTCCGCGCGGTCGCCGGCCTCTTTGCCGGCGGCGGACACCGGAACGCCTCGGGATGCCGTATCCACGGGACCGCCGAGTCGGTCCGAAGGGAGATCGTGGCCCGCCTGACCGAGGCGGTGACTGCCGGGACCACCCCGGCGGCGGAGGTTGTGGCGAGATGACACACGGCGGCCCGTCTGGCCTCCTCCTGGTCGACAAACCGGCGAAGGTGACCTCGCACGACGTCGTGGACTCTGCCCGCCTCCTTCTCGGCACGCGCCGCATCGGCCATACCGGCACGCTCGACCCCGCGGCGACCGGCCTCCTGGTCCTCTGCGTCGGGAGGGCCGGACGCCTCCAGTCGTTCCTGACCAACGTCGAGAAGTGCTACGAGGGGACCCTTCTCTTCGGCGTCGTGACCGACACCTACGATCGCGACGGCGTGGCGGTCGGCGAGCCGCACCCGTCGCCGTACCCCGAGCGGGACGCCGTCGTCAAGGCGCTGGCGCGCTACACCGGTACCTTCCAGCAGTCCCCTCCCCCGTTCTCGGCCAAGAAGTTCAACGGGAAGAAGTTCTACGAGCTGGCTCGGAAGGGGGAGGCGGTCCCGAACCTCCCGAAGCAGGTCCGCGTGGCCCGGTTCGAGCTGATCTCCCTCTCGGGGGCCGAGGCCTCGTTCGCCGTGCAGTGCACGTCGGGGACCTACATCCGGTCGCTCGTGCACGACATCGGACGGGACCTCGGGCTCGGCGCGCACCTCACCTCGCTCCGTCGCTCCGCCGTCGGTCCGTTCCGCCTGTCGGACGCCGTGACGCTCGACGCCCTCGAGGCGACGCCGGCCGACGCCCGGACCGTCCCGCCCTTCTGGATCCCGCTCGGCCAGATCCCCCTCCCGTTCCCGGCGATCACTCTGCTGCCGGGAGAGGCGCAGAAGGTCAGCCGCGGGCACGCCGTCCCGGTCCGGCTCCCACCAGAGGCGGCCGGCGCGGCCCTGGTGCGCCTCATCTCCGGGGGGGAGCTTTTCGCCCTCGGGCAGCTGGAGCCGCTCGGGCGGGGGGGACTCGCCCTCGCGCGGCCAAAGATCGTCCTCCATGACGCGTGAGGGGCTCCTCCCCGGAGTGTTGACCGCTCCGGCGCCACCTCCTAAACTACAGAGTTTGAAAGAATAGTAGAAAGGGACCGGACATTGGACCAGATCACCAGCCAGAAGACGGAAACGATCACGACCTACCGTCGCCACGACGGGGACACGGGGTCGCCGGAAGTGCAGGTCGCGCTCCTCTCCCAGCGGATCTCCGCGTTGACCGACCACTTCAAGGCGCACGCGAAGGACCACCATTCGCGTCGGGGCCTCCTCCAGATGGTCGGACGGCGGCGGCGCCTCCTCGACTACATCAAGCGCCGCGACACCGACCGTTACCGGGCTCTCATCGACCGGCTCGGCCTCCGCAAGTAGCCCGCAGGATCGTTTTCGCCCGCACCCCCGCGCCCGAGAGGCCGGGGTGCCTTGTCACAGCCATGGGCCCGCGAGCTACGCACACTGGCCGGCGGTCCTGGGGCGACCGAAAGGAACCACCATGCACGAGACCGTCTCCATCGACCTCGGTGGACGTGTCCTGACCATCGAGACCGGGAAACTCGCCAAGCAGGCGCACGGCGCCGCCGTCGTCCGCTGTGGCGGCACCTGGGTCCTCGTCACTGCCTGCTACTCCAAGGAGCCGCGGGACATCGACTTCCTCCCCCTCACCGTCGAG
>CALFNC010000083.1 GCA_937902605.1 uncultured Acidobacteriota bacterium
CGACGTGGCTCCGGAAGAGAGCCCCCTCCTCGGAGACGGTTCGGTTCGCGGCGAGGGACATCACCTGGAAACCGCCGGAGTCGGTCAGGATCGGCCGGTTCCACCCAATGAAACGGTGGAGCCCGCCCATCCTCCGGATCGAGTCCCCGCCGGGGCGGAGCATCAGGTGGTAAGTGTTCGCCAGGAGGATCGAGGCCCCCGCCTCCTCGAGGTCGCGGTGGCGAGCGGCCTTCACGGTGCCACCCGTTCCGACGGGCATGAAGGCCGGCGTCTCCACGACGCCGTGGTCCAGCGTCATCCGGCCGAGACGGGCGTGCCCGCCAGCCTCCCCGCCCAGGACCTCGAAACGGAGCACTGCCGGAGAAGGCCCCTCAGATCCCGACCCGGACCGTCGCGACGCCGCCCAACGCCCCATCGTTCGACCGGTAGGTGGCCGAGACGTCGGCCCGGAAAGTCCCGCTCTGCCAGCCGAGGCCGCCCGACAGGACCTTGGGGCGGTCCGGCGCCTCGAGGTCGATCGACAGACCGCCCCTCAGGGCGAACGAGCTGATCAGCCACTCGAGTCCGCCGCCGGCCACGCGGCTCGACAGCCCGTCGACGAGCGTTTCGTTGGCCCGAAGGTCGAGGTCGGCGGCGACCGTCAGGCCGGTTCCGGGGATCTTCACGGACGCGCCGGCCCGGGTCTGCTGGCCGATGGTCACCGTGCGGCCCCGCTCGCCCGCAGACGTGGTCTGGTCGTCGTACGGGAACTGGGGCCGGTTGATCCCGTTCATCACGGCTCCGATCCGGAGGACGCCGATCGTGACGAGGAGGCCCGCGTCCCATGAGAACCGGGAACGGGTCCGGTCGATGCCCCCGCTCGAACCGCGGCGGACGAAGTCGTCGAGACGCCCCGTCCCGGTCGTGAAGAGGTCCTCTTCCTTGATCCCGGCCGTCCCGCGAAGATAGTGACCGGTCACACCCAGCATCAGATTGCCCTGGATCAGCGGTATGGCGCGCGAGATGGCGTAGTCCTCGACCGACAGCGCGCGGAAGGCGGCGACCGAGGTGTTGGCGGCGAAGCTCGTCGCCGGGTCGGTGCCCGACTGGACGTGGACCAGGTCCGGCCGCGCGAAGGCGCCGTTCCACCCGGAGTAGGAGACCGCGACGCCCCAGCCGTTCGTGACGGCGACGAGTCCCGAGTGGTGTTCGGCCAGGGCCCCGACCCCGGGCGCCGCCAGGGCGGCCAGGTTCGCCCGGACGGCGCCGGCGTTCGGCGAGCCCGGTGTCGCCAGCTCAGCCGGGTCATTCCCCGCGACCCCCTTCACCAGCGGGTAGAAGTCGGCGCCTGAGGTCGCGAGAACGCCGAGGCTGCCGGCGTAGCTCGTTCCGGCCGGGTTCAGGAGGGCCGGGTTGTTCATGAACCCGGCCGGATCGTCCCCCAGCGCGACGGCGGCACCTCCGAGCGCGGCCTGACGCGCGCCCAAGACCGCAAACGGCATCTGGCAGAACGCGGCACGCGCCGGAGCCAGGGCGAAGATGGCGGCGAAGACGACCGGGAGAACAGCGGGCCGAGTCTCGCGTCTCATGCGAAGGAGTGTACCCGGCCCTCCGGAATCGTCCCGGCGCCTTCCGGGCGTTGACCGCCCCCGGACCCGATGCTATGTTCCGGCGGCTTTTCGAGGGAGTGAATGCCCGAGCTCGGATCAAAACACAATTGCTTTCGCTGCGGCACGAAGTTCTACGACCTGAAGAAGATTCCGGTCTTCTGCCCGAAATGCCAGGCCGACCAGAAGGACGCTCCTCCGCCGCAGACGTCGCCGCAGGCGCTGCAGGCCGCGCGCCGCGCGAAGCGCGACGAGTTCGCCGACCCCGATCTCTTCGAGAGGAACCGGGACGACGAGGACGTCCCTGGCGCGGAGCCCGACGACCCGTCCGTCAAGACACTAGGAGACGACGAGGAGCTCCCCCTCAGCCAAGCGACGAGCCTCGAGGGAGCCGAGACGGGAAACGAGGACGACTACTGATCCCCGCCCGCTGACGGCGGTCGCCGTCGGCCTCGGAGCGAACCTCGGCGACCCTCCGGCCGCCTTCGCGTTCGCGCTGGCGCGGATCGCCTCATTCACAACCGGACTCCGGGTCTCCCCCCTCTATCGGACCGCCCCGGTCGGCGGCCCTCCGCAGCCCGACTTCCTCAATGCCGCCGCGGTGGCCTCGACGAGACTGGCGCCCGATGCCTTCCTCGAACGGCTCCTCGCGATCGAGCGCGAGGCTGGCCGACGGCGGGGGAACGGGAGAAACTCCCCCCGCATGCTCGACCTCGACCTCCTCCTTTACGGGCGGCTCCCGATCCACCGCCGAGGGCTCTCTGTCCCCCACCCGCGAATGGCCCTCCGGCGCTTCGTCCTCGTGCCGCTGGCCGACCTGGTCCCCCGGCGGGTCGTTCCCGGGACGGGGAGGACCGTCGCCCGCCTTCTGC
>CALFNC010000084.1 GCA_937902605.1 uncultured Acidobacteriota bacterium
GTGGCATCAAGACGAGCCCGTCGGCGGACTCTCGATCTATGCCGGATTCGCCGTCGCGCGGCTCACGCGCGAGGCGGGGATCAAGGTCTCTCTGAACGGGCAGGGAGGGGACGAGGCGTTCGCGGGATATTGGCAGCAGTACCTTTTCTACCTGTGGACCTGCCTGCGGTCAGGGGCGTTCGCCGAAGTGGCGAAGCACCTCGTGGGAAGCATGACGGGACGGGGAAACCCGCAGCTTCTCGCCCAGCTGCCGGAGATGACCTTGCGCTGGGCCGGCAAGAGGCGACGAGTGGGGGGGGGCCGCTCGACGCTCCTCGGCGAGATGACACGCGGCGGCCGCGAGACGCTCCGGGTCGCGCAGCTCCGCCGGCTCTTCCTGCCGCGACTTCTCAGGTGGGAAGACAGGAACTCGATGGCGTTCGGGGTCGAGGGACGGTACCCGTTTCTCGATCATCGGCTGATCGAGGTCTGTCTCGCCTGCGACGAGAAGGTCCTGTACAGCAGGGGATGGGTGAAGTGGCCCCTCCGGCTCATTCTCGATGGGAGAGTGCCCCACGACGTGGCTTGGCGAAAGGACAAGAAGGGGTTTGAAGTCCCGACCGTCGAGTGGCTTTCGGGCCCCCTGCGGCCCGACATACTGGCCTCCCTGCGCGAGCCGGGGGACGTGCTGGAGAGGCAGGCAGGGGAGGACTGCCGGTCGCTGGCCCGCCGTCTGGGGAACGAGCAGAACCCGTCCGCGTCATTGCTGGAAAGGTGCTTTCGCTTCCATGTCTTCGAGCGGTGGACGCGCAGGTTCGAGGTGGCCGCGTGACGCCCGGAGTCCGGCTCTCGCCCGAGGGGGAGAGACTGACGAGGGAGTACGAGCGGCGAGACCGGGAGATCCCGCCGGGGCTCTACTCCATGCTGGACGACGGAGCCCTATTCCTGGTTCAGCACCGGGACCGGGACGTCCTGCGAGCGTTGCGATCCGTGGGCTGGACCTCCCTGAAATCGGCGAGGATCCTGGACGTGGGATGCGGGAAAGGGGACTGGCTGGTTGACTTCGTCAGGTGGGGCGCTGACCCGTCCGGTCTCTCCGGCATCGACATCAGCGAGAGCCGGATCGGGATGGCGCGGAAGCGGATCTGCTCCCACCCAGGAGACGGGGGGATGGGCGCCGAACTGAGGGTTGGCGAGGCGACCTCGCTGGAGTGGAAGGATGAGACCTTCGACATCGTCGTCCTCGGGACGGTGATGTCGTCGATCCTCGACCCGAGCGTGCGTTCGGAGGTGGCGGCGGAGATCCGGCGAGTCGTCAGGCCAGGCGGGATCGTTCTCTGGTACGACTTCTTCGTGAACAACCCGTGGAACAGGAACGTCCGGGGAATGGGGAGGAGCGAGATCGGCCGGCTCTTCCCGGACTTCGAGATCAGGCTGCGGCGCTCGACCCTGGCGCCCCCGCTGGCCAGGAAGGTCGCCCGTCTTTCGTGGCTCGCGGCGGAGGGCCTCGCGGCCCTGAAGTTCCTCGACACCCATTACGTCGGGACCCTGCGGAAGGTGGCAACGAAGAGTGGTTGATAGAGACGACACCCGGCGAACGCTCCGGGGGGGGGTCTTCGGGGATCCGGACTCCCCGAACACCAGGGGTTGGGTTGATTCCCTGGCGA
>CALFNC010000085.1 GCA_937902605.1 uncultured Acidobacteriota bacterium
AGGGAGGCCGCGCGCCAAGCCCGCGAGCTCGTCCGCCGGAAGGGGGCGCTGGACGGCGCGGGCCTCCCCGGCAAGCTGGCCGACTGCCAGGAAACCGACCCGGGCCGTTCCGAGATCTACATCGTTGAGGGGGACTCGGCGGGAGGCTCGGCGAAGCAGGGCCGCGACCGGAAGACCCAGGCGATCCTCCCGCTGAAGGGGAAGATCCTGAACGTGGAGAAGGCCCGGTTCGACCGGGTCCTGGCCTTCGCCGAGATCCGCTCCCTCATCCTGGCCCTCGGCGCCGGAATCGGCGAGGAGTTCGACCCGGATAAGCTCCGCTACCACCACATCATCCTGATGACCGATGCCGACGTGGACGGCTCGCACATCCGGACGCTGCTGCTGACGTTCTTCTTCCGCCAAATGCGGGCGGCCATCGATCGCGGGTACCTCTACATCGCCCAGCCGCCGCTTTTCAAGGTGGCCGAAGGGAAGAAGGAGATCTTCCTGAAGGACGAGAAGGAGTACGCCCAGTTTCTCCTCGGCCGGGTCGGCGAGGACGCACGCGTCGACGCGGTCGCGAACGGCGCGAGCGTCTCAGGCACGAGGCTGATGAAGCTGGTTTCCGAGATGCAGGACTGGCGGGCGCTCACGGGCCGTCTCGCGGCCCGGGGAATCCCCGAGGCCCTGGTCCGGACCCTCCTCGACCGGGGGTTCCTCTTGCCCCAGGCATGGACGGCCGAGGCCGACCTGCGGGACGTCGCCGCCGCGCTGGCGGGCCGGGGCGTCGTGGCCGAGGTCGTCCCAGAGGAGGAGCACGGCGGGTTCGCTCTCCAGGTCGAGACCGACGTCAACGGAGTCCCGCGCCGGGCGGTCGTCGACGCGGCGTTCGCCGGCGGCTATGAGATGCGCCGCGCGGCCGAGCTGGCCCGGGCCCTCGACGGGTTCCTGACCGGTCCTTGGCGGATCGCCCGCGGAGCGGAGGAGGACCAGGTCGCGACGCTCGGCGAGGCCGTGGACGCGGTCCTGAGCGGAGCGAAGAAGGGGCTGACGATCAGCCGGTACAAGGGGCTCGGCGAGATGAACCCGGAGACCCTCTGGGAGACGACGATGAACCCCGCGACGCGCCGCCTCCTCCAGGTCCGCATCGAGGACGCCGTCGAAGCGGACGAGATCTTCACCGTCCTGATGGGCGACGCCGTGGAGCCCCGCCGCGTCTTCATCGAGACGAACGCCCTGAACGTCGTGAACCTGGACGTCTGAGATGAGCGACCAGCCCGAGAAGCCGGTTCCGCCGGCCGAGGACCCGCGAGGGCAGCGGCTCCCCGTCTCCATCGAGGAGGAGATGCGGCGGAGCTACCTCGCCTACGCGATGAGCGTCATCGTGGGGCGCGCGCTCCCCGACGTCCGGGACGGCCTGAAGCCGGTCCACCGCCGAGTCCTCTACGGCATGTGGGAGCAGGGAAACCGGTATAACAAGGCCTACAAGAAGTCCGCCCGCATCGTCGGCGACGTCATGGGAAAGTACCACCCGCACGGGGACGCCGCGATCTACGACACCGCCGTCCGGATGGCCCAGGACTTCTCGATGCGCGAGCGCCTCGTGGACGGGCAGGGGAATTTCGGCTCGATCGACGGGGACAACGCCGCGGCGATGCGCTACACCGAGATCCGCCTCACGCGTCTGGCGGAGGAGCTCCTCGGGGACGACATCGACAAGGAGACGGTCGACTGGACGCCCACCTACGACGGCTCCCTCGAGGAGCCGACGGTCCTCCCGTCGAAGTTCCCGAACCTCCTGGTGAACGGCGCGGAGGGGATCGCGGTCGGGATGGCCACGAAGATCCCGCCCCACAATCTTGGCGAGGCGTGCGACGCGGCGGTGCTCGTCCTCGACGACCCGGCCGCGCCGGTTGAGTCGATCCTCGGCGTCCTCCCCGGCCCCGACTTCCCGACTGGCGGCGTCATCCTCGGCCGCGGCGGGATCCACGAGGCCTACCGCACCGGGCGGGGGATCATCCAGGTGCGGGGACGGGCCGAGATCGACAAGTCGGCTCGCGGGGACCGCGAGTCGATTGTCATCACCGAACTCCCGTTCCAGGTCAACAAGGCCCGGCTGATCGAGCAGATC
>CALFNC010000086.1 GCA_937902605.1 uncultured Acidobacteriota bacterium
CCTGCAGGACGGCGGCCGCGGTGTAGGGGAAGTGCCTGTGCCGGTAGCGGACCCTCCGGAGGACCGTGGCGGCGAGGCCGAGCCCGATGATCCAGACGGCGGCGGTCCGGGCGATTGTGGTGGCGAGCGCTGGATCGGCCGCCGGATCCTGTCCTTTCGGCACGTGGACGCCGATGTCCCACGCTTTCAACGTGAGGAAGCCGACGAAGAGAATTCCAGCCACGCCGAGGTCCGTGAAGAGCGGGCTCGGCTTGCCCTTCGCCGCGTGCCGGTCGAGGAGCGGGAAGAGGAAGGCGACGCCCATCAGGATCGTGGTCAAAAGGAGGCACGCCTGCGGCCCCTCCATCCCCAGAAGGTGCGCGGGGAACTCCCGGAGCATCTGGTACACCCACAGGAAGTACCACTCGGGCTTGATGCCGGGGTAGGCGGGCTTCAGGGAGTCGGCCTTCTGCCCGAGCTCCCACTCCATTCCCGGGATGCCCGGGCCGAAGGGCAGGACGACGGCCAAGATGGCCAGGACGTTCAGGCAGATGACCCACAGCAGGACGTCCCGGAGCGCGAAGTTCGGGAAGAACGGCATTCCCTTGCGCGTCGCTCCCGCGTGCGGTTCGAGGGGCTCGGCCATGCCCTGCCGCTGGATGAAGAGAAGGTGAATCGCGATGAGAACCCCCATGACGAGCGGCAGGATGCAGACGTGGAGCGCGAAGAACCGGTACAGCGTCTGGACGGAGACCTCCTCGCCGCCGCGCAGGACGCGGAGCATCCAGGGCCCGACGACCGGAACGGACTTCACGGAGTCGGTCCCGACCGCCGTGGCGAAGTAGCTCAGCTCGTTCCAGGGAAGGAGATAGCCGGAGAAGCCGAAGCCGAGGACGAGAGCCAGCATTAGAAATCCCGTGTACCAGGTCAGCTCGCGGGGCTTCCGGTACGCTTTGACGAACAGGACGCTGAACAGGTGGAGGAGGACAGCCATGCTCATCAGGTGCGCCGACCAGCAATGGATCGAGCGGATGAGCCACCCGAACGGCACGCGCCCGACGAGGTACTTCATGCTCTCGTACGACGTGTTCTCGCCCACCTGGTAGTTCATCAGGAGCAGGATGCCGGTCCCGATCTGGACGACGAAGAGGAAGAGCGAGACCCCGCCCAGGTAGTACCAGACGGTCGAGTGGGCGCTGACCGGGATCTCCTTGTGGCGCAGAAACTCGACGAGCCCTCCGATCTGGTAACGGTCGTCGATCGCGTTCCAGATCCGGACGGCGAGACCCGGCGGCGAAGGCGCGCGGGCGCTCACGCGAGACTCCCGGGCTTGACGATGCTGACGGTCCCCTTGAGGTCTCCCTCGATGGGATACGCCGCCAGCGGTCTCGGCGGCGGACCGGAGATGACCCGGCCGTCGAGGGAGAACTTGCCGTTGTGGCAGGCGCACCAGACGATGCCGTCCGCGGGAACGTACTGGACGGTGCAGCCCTCGTGCGTGCACTTGGCGGAAAGGGCGCGCAGCTTGTCGTCCTTCTCTTTCACGACGAGGACGCGGTCCGTGCCGAGCCGTGCGATCAGGAACCCCGCGCCCGTGAGCTCCTGCTTCTGGGCGTCGGTCAGCGTGACCTTGTTGGATCCGCCGCCGTCACTCAGGGGGGTGAGATATTTGAGGACGGGGTACATGACGGCCCCCATCCAGGCGACGGCACTGCTCCCAAGGACCACGTCGATCCAGCGGCGCCGAGAGAGGTCCTTGCCTTCCTTCGTATCCGTCCCGTTGGCGCTCACTCCGTCTCCTCTCGCGTTGTCCGGGACGGCTCGAGAGCCGTGATCCTTCTACAGTCTCGTCCAGCGCCAGACCCGGCACACAGAATCTCTTTCTACCGCAAGATGGTGCCATGTTGTCTCGACGCCCGCCATGATGCAAGATGTCTAGGCACGCGTGACCGCGGACCCCGCGCGCTTTGGTCAGGGGCGCGCGGCGATCAGTGAGCGTATTTCAGGGGAAATTTTTCGTGCGTGCCCTTCGTCTTTCGCGCCTCG
>CALFNC010000087.1 GCA_937902605.1 uncultured Acidobacteriota bacterium
GGCCGACGCGTTCGACGTCATCGAACTCGCGGCCGAGGCCCTCTCGGCGAACGCAGCGGAGCCTGGCGCTCCGGCGGGAGCCTGAGCTGTCGGGCGGGAGGCGGAACGATGGCTGAGACGAACCCGCCCGGACCTTCTAGGACGCTCCGGCCTGCGGCGGGCGGCCCTAAGGGAGCCCCGCCTCCGCAGAGCGAGGGGCCCCTGGTCACCGAAGGGATGCAGGCGCGCCAGCGCGACATCGAGCGCCGTCGCCGGGACTGGCGCCGCGAGCAGGAGACGCTCCTGGAAGAGGCGCAGGAAGGGTGGACGCGGGTCCGGAAGATCGTGGGGGTGATCGTTCTCGTGGCGGGCGCCGCCTACGCCTACTGGCGAATCCAGTCCGTGTACCACGACCGTTGGCCGATCAGCTTCGTCTGGGGTGCCCTCGCCCTGACGCTCGGGGCCGGGATCGGCTGGATGCTTTGGTACATCAGCAAGAGCGACATGTAAGTCTCTACTCATCGTCGAAGATGCCACGCGGCTTCTTCGACGGGTCCTGCTTGGCCTTCTCGAGCGCCTCGCGGAAGGTTTTTTCGAGGATCTCCTTCTTGTTCTTCTCCCGCTCGACGGTGGCGGCGAAGAGGTCCTCGGCCCGCTCCTTCCGCCGCGCCATCTCCTGCGCGGCCTCCTCGAGGGACCCGAGCTTCCGCTTGGCGCTCGCCGGCTCATGACGCAGCAGGGCACCGGTGTCGGGGTCGATGACGAGGAGGGCCTCGCACTCGGGGCAATGGATCCTGAGAGGCTCGCTCATCTTTCGATTATGCTCGCCACTGTGCTGTCCGATCCGCCCGATCCGCCCGGTTCGCCCGTTGACTGGAAGGGAAGGCTTAAGGAGCTGGGACTGGCCCGGAAGCGGAAGCCACGCCCGGCCGCGGCTACCCGCCCGGCGCGGGGAGGCTCGACCACGGAGAGAGGGCGCGAGGGGGAGGAGGCCGCGGCGCGCTTTCTCGAGGGGCGCGGCGTCACCATCCTCGCCCGAAACGTCCGGACCGAGGGGAGCGAGCTCGACCTCGTCGGGCTCGACGGCGAGACGCTCGTCTTCGTCGAGGTGAAGCGGCGCCGATCTTCCCTCGCGTTTCGCCCCGGGGAGGCGGTGATCCCGGCAAAGCGGCGGCGGATCGTCCTCGGCGCGCGGCGGTGGCTCGCTGCGCGGCGTGAAAAGGCCCGTCAGGTCCGCTTCGATGTCGTCACTTTGGAGGGGGAGTCCTCCTCGATCGACTGGATTCAGGGAGCTTTTGATGCGACGTTTTCGTGATTTCGGCGTTCTCCCCGCGGCGGTCCTCGTGTCGCTGACCCTCCTGGCGCCCCGGCTGGACGCGGGCCTCCGGTTCGAGGCCGCCTCCGGACCGAACGGCGGCGACGTCCGGAGCCTGACGATCGATTCCGGAGGGACCCTGTGGGCCGGAGCCTACCGGGGCGTCTGGATGGGCTCGGGCGGGTGGTATGTCTCCGGCCTGACCGACCGGACGGTCAGCGCGGTCGCCGTGACAGGGGGAGTCCCCTTCGCGGCCACTGGCGATGCCGTCTGGCGGCGTGGGGGCGACGGGACCTGGTCCGCGGAGACGATTCCGGGAACCGACTCGGCCCGGACGGTCCTCGTCACCGACGGGACGACGCTCTGGGTGGCCGGAAGAACGGCCGCCCGACGAAGCGGCGGAACGTGGACGGCGCTTCCTTCCTTCTCCGGGACCGCGGTCTCGGGGACGCTCGCCGGGACGGACCTCGTCCTGGGACTCCTCAGCGGCGGGGCCGTCCGCTACAACGGTTCCACCTGGGTCTCTCTCGCGGCCGGCATCGGGTCGGGCGAGCAGGTCGCGGCGCTCCTCTCGGACGGTTCCGCGCTCTACGCGGGGACCTAGCAGGGGCTATACGCCTGGTCCGGCTCCCAGTGGGTCCGCGACACGGCGTTCGGGACGCACAACATCCAGGGACTCACGTCCATCGGCGGAACGCTGCGCGCCGCCACGGCGGACGCGGGGGTCCTCGCCAGGAGCGGATCGTTCTGGACGGCCGAC
>CALFNC010000088.1 GCA_937902605.1 uncultured Acidobacteriota bacterium
TTCGCGAAGGCTTCCTGTTCCCCGTCAAAGTCATAAATGGTCGTCGGGCTAGTCCATGACGTGACGTAGACGATGCACCGGTTGGTATGAAAGTCCGGACAGCGGATCGCGACGGTGCCAGAGGCGGGAAGCTTGACCTCGCTTGCCTTCCCGGTCGCGAATTCGTACTTGACGATGCGGCCGAGAATCCCGTTGGAGTACACGACGAAGAGGAAATCCTTGCTCTTGGTGATGTACTGGATGGAGTCCTTCGCTTCCGGAAGGACCATTTCCGCGTGAGCCCAGTCCGGATGCTTCACGCTCGTCCGGACGACCTTGTAGCGAGGGGCATTCGCGTGGGTGACGGCATAGACCTGATCCTTGTGAAAGGCCAGGCCACGGACCAGGTTGTCGGAAGGCTTGCAGAGAACGCTCCACTTGATCTTCGGGGACTTCAGCTGCGAGGTGGGCGCGTAGAAGATCCGCATCTCCCTCTGCACCGTGCCGACCATTCCGAGGATGTAGTCCGGGTACGACTCGTCGATGAAGGCCGAGGGGAACTCCTTCGGCGTTATCCCCAGATCGGGATAGCTTTCGTTGCTGAAGAAGTCGACGTCCGCGGCGAATTCCGTGCCGAGCTTGTGCAGCTTGGTCTTGCGGTTCAGCTCGATCTCGAGGCTCTTGATGTCGGTCACCTTCCCTGCGTCGTAGAAGAGGTATTTGCTGTCCAGCGACCAGCCATGCGGACCGTAGGAAGGGTAGATGCTCTCGGATAGCAGGGTGCCCCGATCGACGTCGAGGATCCGGATCTCGGAGTATTCGGCTACGTTCGCCGAGAAGCCCAGGGCGATGTGGTGACCGTCGAATGAGGGATCGAGGCTTTCGATGGTGGTCGTCACGCCCGCCTTGTAGGTCGAGGGATCGAAGAGCAGCTTCTCCGCCCCGTTCCACCCCTGACGGAAGAAGAGCTTGCCGACGTTCTCGCCGCCGAGGGTCTTCTTGTAGAACACCCGCCCGTTCTCGTAGCTGATGGACGAGTAGGTGGCGGGCTTGAGCTTGTCCAGCTCCATCCACTCCTTGGCGAGGGCGTCCCTTGCCGGAATCTTCGCCAGGAGGCTATCGGTTAGCTCCGCCTGTGCCTTGAACCAGGCCTCCACGTTCTTGTCCTTGAGGTCCTCCAGCCAGCGGTAGGGATCCTTGTAGGTCTTCCCGAAGTACATATCCGCGGCGTCGACGGTCTTCGAAGAGGGGTATTGCCACTGCGCAAAGCAGGGAACGGCCATCACCAGGGGAAGGGCGAGACAGGCGAACCGGTTCATGGATCAGTCTCCTTCCAGCAGGTTGACCGGGAAGGGGTATTACGGCCGACCGCGAGTTCAGCTTATCTCACCAGCCCTCCTGAACCAATCCGGCGCCGCTCGTTACGGAAATTCAGGCCCCGCGGTTACCATGGGAAGGAGATGACCCCCGGGCAGAGGTACGCCCCAGAGGCCTAAGAGATGAAATCATTCAAGGAACGC
>CALFNC010000089.1 GCA_937902605.1 uncultured Acidobacteriota bacterium
AAGTTCAGCAGCCACGCGAAGAGAAACCGGTCGAACCCGTTCGCGACGACGGCGATCGCCCCGGCGGCGGCGATCCCTGCACCTCCGGCCACCAGGCCGCCCCGGAACAGCCGGTCCCCGAGCGGTCCTAGCTGCCGGCTCTCGGAACTCGTCCCGTTCGCGAGGTCGGGCACGGATGTCATCACCTCAGCTTCTCCTGCAGCTCCGGCTTCACGTCGGCGATCGTGGCGTGCTGGCTCCGCTGCAGCGCCCGGACGTACGTCACGATCGCCCAGCGGTCCGCCGGCGGGACCTGAGCTCCATACGCCGGCATGTTCCGGATACCGTTCGTGATCGTGTTGAAGAGCTGGCCCGAGGGACGCGACCTGACGAGGTCGGTGTGAAGGGACGAAGGCGGCGTCCACGTCCCTTCCTGGAGTCGGTCGGCGCGGCGGGCAACCACTCCGTCCCCGTACCCCGAGAGGCCGTGGCAGGGCGCGCAGAAAATGTCGTACCGCTCCTGGCCCCGCTTCACGAGTTGCGGCGTCACCGGCATCGGCGGCACATCGACAAACGCCTCACCTTCTAGACCCGTCTCGAGCACGGGGTTCGTGGAGAGGCTGCCCCGCGCCACGGTCCCGGCAACGGGCGGGCGCATCGCTCGTCCGTCCGCGAAGAGCGGGCTGCCGGACTGCCCCACGAGCTTGGGCTGCTTGGCCATGTTCGTCACGACGACCCACCGCGGGAGGGCTGACGTCGTGGCCCGCGACCGCCAGATGAGAGCGATGGGCACGAGGGCGAGGGTGGTCAGGACGACGGCGATGCCGGCGAGGATGCGCGTCATCGTCTATTCCCCCACCGTCTCGACGTGGACGGCTCCGAGCGACGTAAGGAGCGCCTCCGTCTCCCGGGCATCGAAGCAGGGGTCCGCCTGGTCCACGCTCACGAAGAAGCGGTCGGTCGTCGCACGGCGAAACCGGTCGCTGGCAAAGAGGGGGTTGTGGAGGCGGGGCCAGCCGTTCACGACGAAGAGGCCTCCCACCGCCCCGAGGGATGCCAGGAGGACCGTCAGCTCGAACGTCACCGGGACGGCGGCGGGGAGGCCGAAGAGCGGCTTGCCCGAGATCAGGAACGGGTAATCGAAGGCGTTGGTGAACCACTGGAGGGCGAGACCCGCGAAAAGACCGGTCGTCCCGCCGCCCAGGACGATCCAGGGGAGCTTCGACATCCGGATCCCCATCGCCTCGTCGAGGCCGTGGATCGGGATCGGCGTGTGGACGTCCCATCTCGAGAAGCCTGCGTCGCGGAGTCGCTCGGAAACGGCCAGGACCTTTCCGACGTCGTCGAACTCGGCGAGGAGGGTCCTCCCGTCCGGTGGAGCGAGGGCCCCGGCCCGCGGCTGAACTATGTCGGGCGCTGAGGCCCTGGAGGCTGGACCGTCGTGCTGGTGCGGAATCTCGCCCCAGTACTGGCCGTGGCCGTGATGAGGGCCGCGGTCGAGCCCGGCGGCCGGCATCACGCTCTTGATCTCGGCCATCGCGAACATCGGGACGAACCGGAGGAAGAGGAGGAAGAGGGAGAGGAAGAAGCCGAACGAGCCGGCGAGCGTCAGGAGGTCGACGACGGTCGGCCGGAAGTAGCCCCACGACGACGGAAGGAAGTCGCGAGAGAGCGACGTCACGATGATGACGAAGCGCTCGAACCACATCCCGACGTTGACGAACAACGCCACGACCAGGAGCAGCCACGGGTTCTGGCGGAATTTCCTGAGCCACAGGAGCTGGGGCGCGACGACGTTGCAGGTGATCATCGTCCAGTAGGCCCACCAGTAGGGTCCGAAGGCCCGGTTCAGGAAGACGAACCGCTCCGTCGGGTTCCCGCTGTACCACGCGGTGAAGAACTCCATGGCGTATGAGTACCCGAGCATCGTGCCGGTCGCCAGGATGATCTTCGCCATGTTGTCGAGGTGCCGCGTGGTGACGATCTCCTCGAGCTTGAAGAAGGCCCGGACCGGGACGAGCAGGGTGACGACCATCGCGAAGCCGCCGAAGATCGCGCCCGCGACGAAGTAGGGCGGGAAGATCGTCGTGTGCCACCCGGGGAGCAGCGACGCGGCGAAGTCGAAGCTGACGACCGAGTGGACCGACAGCACGAGCGGGGTCGCGAGAGCTGCCAGCAGCAGGTAAACCCGCTCGTAGTGGTGCCACTGGCGGCCGGAGCCGGTCCACCCCATCGCCAGGACCCCGTAAGCGATCTGGCGGCCCTTCGTGGTCGCCCGGTCGCGAAGCGTCGCGAGGTCGGGGAGCATCCCGACGTACCAGAAGAGCAGCGAGACGATGAAGTAGGTGCTGACCGCGAAGACGTCCCAGAGAAGCGGACTCCGGAAGTTCGGCCACATCGCCATCTGGTTCGGGATCGGGAAGAGCCAGTAGGCGAGCCAGGGCCGGCCGATGTGGATGGCCGGAAAGACGCCGGCGCACATGACCGCGAAGATCGTCATCGCCTCAGCGAACCGGTTGATCCCTGTCCGCCACTTCTGCCGGAAGAGGAACAGGATCGCCGAGATGAGCGTCCCCGCGTGGCCGATGCCGACCCAGAAGACGAAGTTCGTGATGTCGAACGCCCAGCCGACGGGGATGTTGAGGCCCCAGACGCCGATGCCCCGCATGAAAAGGTATCCGATCATCGCGAAGAAGACGGCGGCCAGCGTGGCCGAGATGCCGAACGCGACGTACCAGGCCTTGGGCGGCCGCGGCTGCTCGACGATCTCGCAGACCTTGTCGGTGATGGTCGAGAAGTCGTGAGTCCCCAGGACGAGGGGCGCCCGCCGGGTCGGGTCGTCCGGTGCGTTGTCCACGAGCGGGAGAACAGGAGTGTTCATGCTGGCGCCCGTGCTCATGCTGGCGCCCGCGCTCATACCGACTCCTTTGCGACGCCGGCAGGGTTCTTGAGCCGCGCCAGGTAGCGGTTCCGAGGCTTGACGTTCAGCTCGCCGAGCATCGCGTAGGAGCGCTCGTCCTTGTGAAGCTTCGCGACGCGGCTCGACGGGTCTTTCAGGTCGCCGAAGACGATGGCCTGCGTCGGGCAGGTCTGGGCGCACGCCGGGACGATCTCTCCGTCGAGGAGCGGACGGCGCTCGTTCTTGGCGGCGATCTTGACCGCTTCGATCCGCTGGACGCAGAACGTGCACTTCTCCATGACGCCGCGGGAGCGGATGGTCACTTCGGGGTTGTAGACCATCTTCTGGATCTGAGGCACGTCCGGGAAGTTCTCGTAGAAGTTGAACCGCCGCACCTTATACGGACAGTTGTTGGAGCAGTACCGCGTCCCGACGCACCGGTTGTAGACCATCTGGTTGATGCCCTCGTCGTTGTGCGACGTCGCGGCGACCGGGCAGACGCTTTCGCACGGCGCGTTCTCGCAGTGCTGGCACGTGACCGGCTGAAAGACGGTCTCGGGATGCTCGGGCTCGCCGGAGAAGTACCGGTCGACGCGGATCCAGTGCATCTCGCGGCCTCGGGCCACCTGGTCCTTCCCGACCACCGGGATGTTGTTCTCGGCCTGGCAGGCGATCGAGCAGGCGTTGCACCCGATGCACGCCGAGAGGTCGATGGCCATCCCCCACTGGTGGTCGCCCTTGTACGTCAGCTCGGTGAAGAGGGCGAGCGAGGCCGGCTCCTCTCCCATCTTCCGGGCGAAGTCGGGCTCCGCCCGGTAGACCGGAAGGGTTCCTTCCCGGACGAGCTGTCCGACCCTCCTGCCGCGCTCCTCGAAGCCGATCTTGTCGATCGCGTGGTGGTCCTGCGTGCAGGCCAGCGGATGGCTCCTGCCGGTGCGCGACACCTCGAGGCCTGAGGCCGCCCAGAGCGCCCGGCTCGACCGGAGGAGATAGGAGTTGAAGCCGGCGCCGTTCCCTACCTTCCCCGCGGCCGTCCGGCCGTAGCCGAACGGGAGGACGACGGTCCCGGGCGCTACGCCGGGAAGGAGATAGGCAGCCACCTCGAGGTTCCGACCGCCGGCCGTAAGACGGACGACGTCTCCGTGCTTGACCCCAGCGGCGTCGGCATCCGCCGGCGCGAAGCAGGCGGCGTTGTCCCAGGTGATCCGGGTGAGCGGATCCGGAAGCTCCTGCAGCCAGGCGCTGTTCGAAAAGCGCCCGTCCCAGACGCTCGAGTCGGCCGAGAAGAGGAGCTCCAGGCCGGTGGCCGGCGGCGACGCGAGCAGCGCCGCGAGCTCTTTCGAGACGGCGGCGTCGTCCACTTTCGGCGCGGAAACTGGGGTGAAGGCGCCCCCCACCAGGACGCCGTCGTGGAGCGTCCGCTTCCAGGCCACTTCCTTGTCCGCGGCCTTCGTCAGGCCGGCGACGGTGGCGCGGACGACGTCGTACGCGGTGGCGTTCGGCTCGCCGAGCGCGACCGAGAGGATCTCGACGGGGGTCTTCCCACCGTAGAGCGCTTCGATCAGCGGCTGCTGGACCGACACCGTCCCGTCCCACCCGCGGACGTCGCCCCAGCTCTCGAGCGGGTGCGCACGGGGCACGTGCCAGCGGCTCGTCCTCGACGTCTCGTTCTCGTACGTACTGAGGTGGACCGAGGTCCCGGCCTTCGCGAGGGCTCTCCCGAAGTCGAGGTCCACCGGGGCGTCGTAGACCGGGTTCCCGCCCAAAATCACGAGCGTGTCGACGCTCCCCTCGTGAAGCGCTGCGACGAGATCCTGCAGCGCCGCGCCCTGACCCCGCGACGGGGACGCTCCCCGCGCCTCGGCTTCCACGTAACGGACCACGCTCCCGGCGTTGCCGAGGGCGATATTGAGGGCGTGGACGGCCGCGTGGACTCCGGGAGGCTGACTGGGCCCTGCCACCACGATGCTCCGGCCACGGGCCCCGGCCAGGTCCTTGGCGGCCGGCGACACGAACGCGGCGACTCCCTTCGCCAGGCCCCCAGCCGCCGCTACCCCGTCCAGAGCCGCCACACCGTGCGCCGCGAGGGCGGCCATCAGCTGGGCCACCAGCCGCGGGACGTCCCGGGGGGGAAGCGCGACCCGGTGGTCGGCGGCCGCGCCGGTCAGAGAAAGGCCCGACTCGGCCACATAGAGACGGTTCATCTTCCCGTCCACCGCGCGCCGCCCGGAGGCGAAGTCCCGTGCCTGGCGAATCGCGTTCGGGTGGAAGAAGAGGAAATCGTCGCCGATCGAGACGATGACGTCGGCCTTGGAGAAGTCGACCACGGGGCGGAGCGGCGAGCCGAACGCCAGTCGGGTCCCCTCCCGCTCCGCCTCGCGAGAAAGTGGCTCCCAATCGGTCCAGGTCGACTCCGGGAACGCCTCGGCCAGCCGCTGTCTCAGCCGCGCCAGGCTCGGGGAGGAGCTTGCTTCCGAGAGGATCGCGAGCCCGCGCCCCTTCGTCCCTCGGAGGGCCACGAAACGAGGAGCGGAGAAAGAGAGGAAGTCCTCCCAGGTGGCCACAGTTTCCTGCGCCGCGTCGCGACGCACCGGGTGCTGGCTGCGGTCCGGGTCGTAGAGCTCGAGCACGCTGGCTTGCGCCCATGCGTGGACTGCACCGAGGCTCCCTGGGTGGAGCGGGTTTCCCTCCACCTTGACCGGCCGGCCGTCGACGCTGGTGACGAGAAGGCCGACAGCCGCTCCCCCCAGCTCGAACGCCGTCGCGAACTGCTGGGGCACGCCGGGGACACGTCCCTGCGGACGGCTCGCGAATGGTAGGATCTGTTCCTCCGCCCAGCGGCAGGCGGTCAGCCCGGCCATGCCGAGGGACGCCGCCATGATTTTCAG
>CALFNC010000090.1 GCA_937902605.1 uncultured Acidobacteriota bacterium
CGACGCGTCCCTCCTCCCACGACTGGACGTATACGACCGGGTAGCCGCCGGAGAGGGCCCGCCTGATCCGCTCGGGGCCGCGAAGTGCCACGGTTGCGCTCATCGGCTCCATTCTAGTGTCGCGAGCCGGAAATCCGTAGAATCTGCCGCGTGGCGAACGAGGAACATCTCGAACGACTGAAGCGTTCCGACTGGAACGACTGGCGCGACGCGAATCCCGGGCTCGTCCCGGACCTGACCGACGCCGACCTCTCCGGTCTCGACCTCTCCGGGCGAATCCTGACCGGGGCGGACCTCTCCCGCTCGAAGTTGGACGGCACTCACCTGGAAGGCGCTTCGCTCCTGCGCGCGATCCTGACGGCGGCCACCTTTCGCTCCGCCGTCCTGGACCGCGCCGACCTCTCGGATGCTGACCTGACGTACCAGAACTTCGACGGGCTCTCCTTCGTGGGGGCCCGCCTCCGCGGAGCCGACCTCGGAAACGCGTCGATCCGGGATGCGAACCTGACCGCCGCCGACCTCTCAGGGGCCAAGGTCGACGCGACCGAGTTCGCGAGGTCGGTCTTCACGATCTGCCGCCTTCAAGGAGTGAACTTCCGGAACGCAGGCCTCCTGGGGTGCCGCTTCGACGGGGCGGATCTGCAGCAGGCCGTTTTCGACGGGCAGACGCTGAAGGAGATGAACTTCGATAAGGCGAACCTGTCGCTCGCCTTTTTCCGCGACGCGAACCTCTCCCTCTCCAGCTTCAAGGGGGCCGTGATCCGCCGCACAACGATGCGTGGGGCGATCCTGGTGGGTGCGAACTTCACGGGAGCCGACCTCTCGGAGTCCGACCTCGAGCGGGTCATCGCGCAGGCCGCGATCTTCAGCGACGCCACGATGAAGAAGACGTTCTGCCGCCAAGGCGACTTCCGGAAGTCGAGCTTCCTCGGCGCTAGCCTCGAGGAGACCGACTTTCAGGGGGCGTCGTTCGAGAGGCTGGACCTCAGGACGCCCAAGCTGAAACTGACGAACTTCACGGGAGTGAAGCTGCCGAACACGATCGGCGTAGGCGCCAACCTCCGGGGCTGCAACTTCACCGAGGCCGAGCTCGTGAACGCCGACCTGTCGGAGTCGAACCTCGAAGGGGGCACGCTGACCCGAGCGAAGCTGACAGGGGCGAACTTCCGGAGGGCCAACCTCAAGCACGTGCGTCTCTCCAGCGTCATCGCCGACAGGTGCGACTTCTCGGGGACGAACATGATTGGGGCCGACTGCGAGGACGCCGACTTCAGCGGCGGGGACTTTCGGTTCGCGAAGCTGGTCGGGGCGTCCCTGATCAGCTGCTCCTTCAAGAATGCCCAGGTGGCGCATGCCGACTTCTCCGAGGCCAAGCTCGCCGGCTCCTCCTTCGTAGGCGCTCGGGGGGAAGGGGCGAAGTTCACTGGGCAGCTCCACCTCAAGCTGGTCCTCGCCGCCGGCGCTCTCTTCAACAGCTCCAAGAAGAAGGTCGAGATGGTGGAGGACAAGAGAGAGATCGAGCGGAAGGGCCGGATCGCCCAGCTGGAGAGGGAAGGTAGCTCCCGCGACCGCTCCGTCGCCGGCCGCCCCGATGAGCTGACCGCCTCGGGGCTCCAGGAACAGCCTAAACCTCCAACCAGGCGCGACTGACGCGAACCCGCTGGCGGCGAACGCCGGCGCGCCTTCTACTTCTTGGCCGGCTGCTTCGCCGGAGCCTTCACCGGCGGGGTGAGCATTGCCGCAGGCACGACCTTCGCCGCTAGCGACCGGATCTCGTCGACCTCCGTCGGCTCGACCAC
>CALFNC010000091.1 GCA_937902605.1 uncultured Acidobacteriota bacterium
TACACGACGCTCTTCCGATCTGGTCGCGGTCGCGGTCGCGGTCGCGGTCGCGCGGGACATTCCGCCCCGTCACTGGTCCCGCATCCCCATTCCGTAGCCGCGCAGGATCCTCCGCGCCACGCTCTCGATGTGTACTTCGTCGGCGCCGTCGTAGATCCGCGCCGCCCGCTCGTGGGCGTACCACCACGCGAGCGGCGTGTCGTCGGTCATGCCGAGTCCGCCCAGGGCCTGGATCGCCCGGTCGAGGACCCGCTGCATCGTTCGCGCCACCGTGAACTTGATGAGCGAGATCTCCTGCCGAGCCGCCGGGGCCCCTTCCTTCTCGATCTTCCAGGCGGCGTGCAGGACCATCAGGCGGGCCCCGTCGATCTCCGCGCGGCTCTCGGCGATCCACTGCTGGACGATCTGCTTCGTTCCGAGGAGCCTCCCCGGCGCGAGCTCCCGCGTCGCCGCGTGACGGCAGAGGATGTCGAGCGCCCGCTCGCAGATCCCGATCCAGCGCATGCAGTGGTGGATCCGGCCCGGGCCGAGGCGCTCCTGGGCAATGGTGAAGCCGGCGCCCTCCTTCCCGAGGAGGTTTCCGAGCGGCACCCGGGCGTCCTGGTAGCTCACCTCGCCGTGGCTCGCCCAGTCGCCTCCCCGGTGGCCCATCACTGAGATGTTGCCGATCAGCTCGAAGCCGGGCGTGTCGGTGGGGACGAGGATCATGCTGGCCCGGCGGTGGGGCCCCGGGGCCTCCGGGTTGGTGACCGCCAGGCAGATCGCGAATGCTGAGCCGTCCGCCGAGGAGGCGAACCACTTGTGGCCGCGAAGAACCCACTCGCCGCCGTCCTTCCGCGCCGTCGTCCCGAGCCAGACGGGATTCGACCCCGCGAACTCCGGCTCGGTCATCGTGAAGCAGCTCCGGACCTCTCCCCGCACGAGCGGCGCGAAGAACCGATCCTTCTGCTCAGCGGTCCCGTGCTCCATCAGGATTTCCATGTTCCCGACGTCGGGCGCCTGGACGTTGAAGACATAGTGGCCGACCGGGCTGCGGCCCAGCTCCTGGCTCATGTGGGCGAATTCGGTCAGCGAGAGGCCCGCCCCGCCGACGGCTTCCGGAAGGTGCGCCGCCCACAGGCCCGTCTGCCGCGCTTTCTCCCGCTTCTCCCGAAGCAGCGGCAGGTGCGCCTCGAACCCGTCGTGCCGGATCGTCGCCTCGATCGGGAGCAGCTCCTGCTCCACGAACTCCCGGACGACGGCCCGCACCGTCCTGACTTTGGGCGTTTCAGAGAAGTCCATCGCCAGCTCCTTATCTTCTGAGAGGCCCGATTCCCCGCCGAAGCAGCTCGGCTATCGCGCGCCGCCACGCGCTCCAGTCGTGGCCCCCGTCCACCTCGACGACCCGATCGGGAGGGAGGAGCGTGGAGAGGAAGCGGTGAGACGCCACGAAGCGGTCGCTGCGCCCATACCCCACGGCGATCGGGGCGCGCGCTCCATCGGGCGTCAGGAGCCACGCCCATAGCTCCTCGAAAAACCGTTCCTTGGGATCGGACGGTGGCGGCGCCGAGAGGATCTCCCGCCCGAACCGCTTCACACGCTCGACCACCTCTTCCGACCCGAGGTACGGGGCGAGGAGCACCAGTCCGTCGACCAGATCCGGCCTCTTCTTCAGGGTAGCCAGCGCGCCGCTCCCGCCGAGGGACGCTCCCACGATCCAAACGTCGCGGAAGCCCGCTTTCCTCGCCGGCACGAGGACGTCCTCGGCCAACGTCTCGACGAACGCGCCGCTCAGGTAGTACCCGACGTGCGCGTCGACGGCGACCTGATCGACCGGCCCGAGCGTCCGCGCCAGCTCAGCCTCCAGCCCTTCGCTCCGAAACTCCTCGGGAGGCGAGAGGCGCCCGGGAAGGAGGACGAGCAGCCGATCGGAGCGGCGGGCCTGGGCCGGGCTCCACCCCACCGTCCGGATCGGCCGGGTCGCCGGGGGGATCGTCGAGCCGCACGCGCCAAGGGCGAGCAGCGACAGGGCGAGCAGGAGACGGCGGTGCGGCACGGGTGGCACTGACCCAGGCCCGGGGGTCACCCCTCGAACCGGACGGGGACCGGCTTCACCTTCCAGATGTCCTCGGCGTACTCATTCACGGTCCGATCCGACGAGAAGGGCCCCATGGCGGCAACGTTCAGAATCGACATCCGGGTCCACTCTTCCGTCCCGTAGGCGGCCGACGCCCGGTCCTGAGCCTCGGAGAAGGCCGTGAAGTCGGCGCAATTGAAGAACCGGTCGCGGCCCAGGAGCTCGTCGAGAATCGGCTTGAAGGCCCCGGGCTCGGCCCCGGGGAGCTTCGGAATCTCGTCGATCACCCGTTTCAGCGCCGGGTTCGCCGCCACGTGCCGGCGCGGGTCATCGCCTACCGCCTTCAGCGCGGCGATCTCCTCGGCCGTCTTCCCGAAGATGTAGATGTTCGCGGCCCCGACCGCCTCCAGGATCTCGATGTTCGCCCCGTCGAGCGTGCCGATCGTCAGCGCGCCGTTCAGCGCCGCTTTCATGTTGCCCGTGCCCGACGCCTCGTAGCCCGCCGTGGAGATCTGCTCCGACAGGTCACACGCCGGGAAGATCCGCTCGGCCGCTGAAACGCTGTAGTTGGGCAGGAAGAAGACCGCGAGCCGGCCGCGCATCGCCGAGTCGTTGTTGACGGCGTCGGCCACCGAGTTCAGGAGCTGGATCACCAGCTTCGCCATGACGTAGCCGGGCGCCGCCTTCCCGGAGAAGAGGACGGTCCGCGGAGGGCCGGCGCTCGCCCCATCCCGGATCCGGTCCCGAAGCGCCAGGACGTGGAGCGCGTTCATCAGCTGGCGCTTGTACTCGTGGATCCGCTTTACCTGCGCGTCGAGCATGGCGTCGGGGTCGCTCACAAAGCCGAGGTGCGACGCGCAATGGCGCGCCAGCCGCCCCTTGTTCGCCCGCTTGATCGCCGCCCACCGCTGCCGGAAGGCCGCGTCCTCCACGAATGGCCGCAGCCGGGCCAGCTCGTCCAGGCTCGTGATCCACCTCTCGCCAATCGAGTCCGAGATCAGAGCGGCCAGCTCCGGGTTCGCCTTCAGCAGCCAGCGCCGCGGCGTGATCCCGTTCGTCTTGTTGCGGAAGCGGCCCGGGAAGAGCTCGTGGAAGTCCCGGAACGTGTCGTGCTTGAGGATCTCGGTGTGGATCTTCGCCACCCCATTCACGGCATGGCTCCCCACGATCGCCAGGTGTGCCATCCGGACCGCCCCCCCGTTCTCGTGGTCGAGGATCGCCGACCGTTCGACGCGCGCCGCGTCACCGGGAAAGCGCATGCGGAGCCGCTCGCGGAACCGGCGATCGATCTCCTCGATGATCTGGAGGTGCCGCGGCAACAGCCGCCCGAAGATCGAGATCGGCCACCTCTCGAGCGCCTCCGGGAGGATCGTATGGTTCGTGAAGCCGAAGACTGCTTGCGTGATCTCCCACGCGTGGTCCCAGTCGAGGCACTCGCCGTCCACGAGCACGCGCATCAAGCCCGGGATTGCCACGGCCGGGTGCGTGTCGTTCAGCTGGATCGCGACTTTGTCGGGGAACTCGTCCCAGTGCCCGTCATTCCGTTTCTTGAACCGCCGGATGACGTCCTGGAGGGTGGCCGAGACGAAGAAGTACTGCTGCTTCAGCCGCAGCTCTTTGCCGGCCAGCTGGTCGTCGGGGGGGTAGAGGACCTTCGAGATGTTCTCGGTCCGGGTCTTGTCCTCCACGGCCCGGGTGTAATCGCCCGCGTTGAACGTCGCGAGGTCGAACTCGCGCGTGGAACGGGCGCTCCAGAGGCGCAGTGAGTTGACCGTGTCGTTCCGGTAGCCGACCACGGGCATGTCGTAGGCCATCGCGTAGACGTCCTCGGTGTCGACCCAGCCGGTCCTCACGTGGCCCTGGTCGTCGCGGAAGGTGATCGTCCGGCCGTAGAACTGGATCGGGATCAGGGAGTCGGGTCTCACGATCTCCCACGGATTGCCGTGCCGGAGCCAGTTGTCGGGCGCCTCCACCTGCTGCCCGTCCTTGATCCGCTGCCGGAAGATGCCGTACTCGTAGCGAATGCCGTAGCCGAAGAACGGCAGGGCCAGCGTGGAGGCCGAGTCGATGAAGCAGGCGGCGAGACGGCCGAGGCCGCCGCCGCCCAGGCCGGCGTCCTCCTCGTGCTCGGCGATCTCCGTCAGGTGGTACCCGAGCTTCTCGACGGCGCGAGCGTAGGCCGGGTGCGCCCCGAGGTTCAGGATGTTGTTGACCAGCGCCCGTCCCGGGAGAAACTCCATCGAGAGATAGTAGACGCGCTTGGAATCGGTCCGGTAGTACTCGCTCTGCGTCTGGAACCAGCGCTCCATGAGCCGGTCGCGCACCGCGTACGCCAGCGCGTGGTAGACGTCGAGGTCCGTGGCCGTGTGCTCGTCCTTCGCCACCTCATACATCATCTTCTCGGCGACGGTGTCGATGATGCCGGGGACGTCGAGGTGGCCGGGGGACGGTTTCGGGATCCGCCGGCGCGAGCCGTTCAAGCCCGCGTGGTTTCCGAGCGTCTGTTTCATTGGCCGGATTCTAGAGGGCATCTTAGCCGGTATAATCCGGAGCGACATCACGGAGGGTTGAATCAGGCCATGGACCTACCGAAACTCCTTCAGGAAACCCGGACCGAATCTATCGACCGCGCTCTCGCGGGACTCTCCCGGGCCACCCTTCCCCACTACTCCGCCAGCGACGCCGAGCAGAACCGAAAGAGGCTGGCGAAGCTCTACGACCTCGCCCTCGAGTGCGTGAAGACCCACTCGCTGATCCCGATGACCGAATACGCCCGAGGCCTGGCGCGCGAGCGTCACAAGGACGGCTTCGACCTCCAGGAGGTCCACACGGCGTTCAACGTCCTCGAGGAGGTGATCTGGCGCGCGATCACCGCCCGGCTGCAGCCACAGCAGTACCCGGAGGCCTTCGGCCTCGCGAGCACCGTCCTGGGCGCCGGAAAGCAGGCCCTGGCGATCGAGTACGTCGCCCTGGCCAGCGCTAACCAGGAGATGCACTCGCTCGACCTGTCGGCGCTGTTCAAGGGGACGACCTAGGAGATTCTCCGCCGCCTCCACTGTTGCACCGTCCAGTGGACGGCCCAGGGGACCAATGCCAGGACCGAAAGGACGCCGACCAGCTTCGGTGACCAGAGGTCGCCCGGGCTCTGGAGGTCCCCGAGGTGGGTCCCCGCGTAGACGTAGAGGAGATAGCGCGGCATCAGCGCGACCAACGAGACGAGCAGGCAGGGCCAGAAGCGGACCGGGCTGATGGCGACGAGGAGGTTGGTCACCGAATAGGGAATCACCGGCAGCAAGCGCAGGGTGAAGACGAAGTAGAGCCCATCGCGCTCGAGCTCCTCCACCAGGTGGGGAAACCGGCGGCAGGCACGCTCCTCGACCCAATCCCGGAAGAGGTATCGGAACGAGAGAAACGCGATCGAGGAGGCGAGGGTGCTCGCGAAGACGACGAGCGCCAGCCCCTTCTCGAAATCGAACAGGAGTCCGGCGGAGACGTTCAGAATGGTGCTTCCCGGCAAGCCGAACAGCCCGAGGATCAGGTAAGCGGTCAGCCAGACCGCCGGAGCCAGCAGCGGCCGCGCGTCGGCCCACGCGATCAGCGTGTCCTTGTGCGCGACCAGCTGATGGAACGACAGGAACCGGTACCCGCCGCTGACCATGAACGCCGCAACGCCGGCGCAGAGGACCGCCAGGAGCCAGTACCGCGGGACGTTGGACTTCACGGGAGAAATGATGTCAGGTTCGGTCCCGTTTCGAAACCCCCACCGTCCCGGCCCGGGTCAGTGCATGCCGGACCCTCCGGCCAGGTTCTTCACCAGCTCACCGATGACCGCCTTCGCGTCACCGAAGAGCATCCAGGTCGCGTCCGCGAAGTAGAGGGCGTTGTCGATGCCGGCGAAGCCCGGATTCTTGCTCCGCTTGATGGCAAAGACGCTCCGGGCCTTGTCGGCGTCGATGATCGGCATGCCGTAGATCGGGCTCGTCTTGTCGGTCCGGGCCGCCGGGTTCACGACGTCGTTCGCGCCGACCACGAGGGCCACGTCGACCTGCGGCATGTCGGGGTTGATCTCGTCCATCTCGACGAGGTCGGTATACGGGATGTCGGCCTCGGCCAGGAGGACGTTCATGTGCCCCGGCATCCGGCCGGCGACCGGGTGGATCGCGAACTTCACCTTGATCCCCCGCTTGATCAGCTGGTCGTATAGCTCGCGCACCTTGTGCTGCGCCTGAGCCACCGCCATCCCGTAGCCCGGGATGATGACGACGAAGTTCGCCTGCTCCAGCGCCTGCGCGGCCCCCTCGGGCGTCTCCGACTTGTAGACCTTCTCCTCGGTGCCCGCCTTCACCTGCTGGACCTGGCCGAACGCTCCGAACAGGACGTTCGCGAACGAGCGGTTCATCGCCTTGCACATGATGATCGCCAGGATCAGGCCGCTCGACCCGTCGAGGGCGCCAGCGGTGATCAGGAGCTTGTTGTCCAGGACGAATCCCATCGCGACGGCCGAGAGTCCGGCGTAGGCGTTCAGGATCGCGATGACGGTCGGCATGTCGGCTCCGCCGATCGGGATGATCAGCAGGACACCGAACATGAGCGACAGGACGATGATGGCCGAAAAGACGAGCGGCCCCCAGGTCGCGCCCGGGTGAAGGACAAGGGCGACAGCCAGGCCGAGAGCGACGACGAAGAGAGAGAGGTTGACGACGTTCTGGAACGGATAGGTCACCGGCCGCTGTGGGACCCACTTCAGCTCCTGGAGCTTCCCCGCGGCCATCAAGCTTCCGGTAAGCGTGAGGAAGCCGAGGAGGACCTCGGCGAGCAGCGCGATCATCCGGAACGTGCTCAGGTGCTCTGGCCCCTCCATCCGGCCGAGGTAGAACTCCGCGGCCCCGACGAGCCCCGCGGCCGCCCCGCCGAACGCGTGGGAGAGCGCCGTCCGCTGCGGCACCGCCGTCAGCGGCACCCTGGATAGCGGGACGCCAACCAGGAATCCTGCGGCAATCGCCAGGACGATCCAGACGTGGTGGGAGATGCCCGGCTGAGCCCAGGTGAAGACGACCGCGATCGTGGTCGCCGCCACACCAGCCCAGACCCCTCTCCGAGCGGTCGGTGGCGTGTTCATCCAGTGGAGCGCGAAGATGAAGAGTGCCGAGGCGACGATGTAGGCGAGCTGCGTGACGCCGAACATCACGCCTGCCCCCCCGTCACGTCCCTCTTGTCGTCTCTATTAGCAGGGGGTTTCTCGACCGTCTTGAACATCTTCAGCATCCGGTCGGTGATGAGGAATCCGCTGACGATGTTGGTGGTCGAGGCGAAGAGGGCGACCGCCCCGAGAACTCGGATCCAGACCGGGGCGTCGCTTCCAGTCACGATGATCGCGCCGACCACCGCGATGGCTGAGATCGCGTTCGTGAGGGACATGAGCGGCGTGTGCAGCAGCCGCGAGACCCGGCGGATGACGCCCAGCCCGATGAACGACGCCAGGACGAAGACGAACAAGGTGGACCACATCTCGCTGGTCATTTCCGTCCTCCTTCCTGCGCGGGAGCCTTTTCCAGCGCTTCGCGAGTTTTCGCGTGCGTCACCAGGCCGTCGTGGGTGACGAGCGCCCCTTTCTGGATGTCGTCGGCCAGGTCGAGGACGAACGCCTTCTCCTTCGTGAACGCCAGCACGAAGGAGGTCAGGTTGCGGGAGAAGAGGAGGCTCGCGTGGAGCGGCATCGTCGCCGGAAGGTTGAGCGGCGCGAGGATCGTCACTCCCCCTGTCCGCACCGTCTCTCCCGGTTTTGACAGCTCGCAGTTCCCACCACCGTCCGCGCCCAGGTCGACGATCACCGAGCCCGGTCTCATCGTCCGGACGGTCGACTCGGAGATCAGCTTCGGCGCGAAGACGCCCCCGATCAGGGCCGTCGTCACGACCACGTCCGCCTGTGCGCACTCCTGGGCGAGCATCTCCGCCTGGCGCTTCTTGTCCTCGTCGGACAGCTCCCGCGCATAGCCGCCGCCCGCCGCGGCGCTCTCCTTCAGCTCGATGCCGACGTACTTCGCGCCGACGCTCTCGATCTGCTCCTTCACCTCCGGACGAACGTCAGTCGCGACGACGTTGGCCCCGAGGCGCCGGGCGGTCGCGATGGCCTGCAAACCGGCCACCCCGGCGCCGATGACGAAGACGCGGGCCGGACGAACCATGCCCGCCGCGGTCATCAGCATCGGGAAGTACTTGGGGAGCTCCACTGCTGCGAGGAGGACCCCCTTGTAGCCTCCGATGTTCGCCATCGACGAAAGGGTGTCCATCGACTGCGCGCGGGTCGTCCGCGGGATCGCGTCCGTCGCGAACGCGGTGACCTTCCGGGCCGCCAGCGCACGCACGGCATCGAGATTCCGGAGGGGCATCAGCGAGCCGAGGTAGATCGCGCCCGGCCGCATCCAGCCCGGCTCGTCGCGCCCCGCCGGCGGCGTGGTGGGGGCCGTCACTTTCAGGACGAGATCGGCCGAGCCGAAAAGGGCCGCCGGATCGGCCTCGATGGCGGCGCCGACGTCGCGGGACCCGGCATCGGGG
>CALFNC010000092.1 GCA_937902605.1 uncultured Acidobacteriota bacterium
CGCTCCGCCGCCGAGCTTCTGATCCCGGACCGAGCCGCGCACGTTCGCCACCTCGACGTGGGCAATGGGCCCCGCCTTCTCGAGCTTTCCCGTCGTCTGGGCGTCGAAGCCGAGCCGTCCCGGCCATCCTGCCCACTTCCGGCTCGGATCGAGTCCGTCCCCCTTCACAGATATGCGCCATGTGACCTGGGGATTCCACCCGACCTCCGCCGATCCGCCAAGCGTACCGCCCAGCACCGACCCCTGGAACGAGGAGATGCGCATCCTCTCCAGGTTCCCGCGCCCCTCGAGCGACCAGGCGCCAGGCGGAATCTGGCTTCCCTCGAGGTCGGCCTTCAGCGCGACCGCGTAGTCGTCGAGCGTGCCTCGCAACGAGAAGTCGCCTCGCCGGCTGACGGCGAGCGGCTGGCCCGGTCCGCTGAGGGGCCACCTGAGCTCGTTCCACGCTCCGCGCAGGTCGAGGCGCATCGCCGGCTTGCCCAGGACGACGAGCCCCTCGCCCGAAAAGGAGGTCCGCGTTCCTGGCACCGAGAGCTTCAGTGCTGCAATGCGGATCTCGTCCGCGCGCTTGACCATGCGGAACTCGGCGTCGAGGGGGCCGAGCGGCCCGGTGCTCGAGCCCACGGAGCCCACAGTACCGTCCACGGCGAGATCCTCCGGCGGCCCCTTCAGGTGGATACGGCCGTGCAGATTCGCCTCGGGCCAGCTCGCATCCAGCTGCCGCGGCTTCAGTCCCGCAAACTCCAGCGTGCCATCGACGGCCAGGTCCGAGAGGGGATTCGTCAGCTCGGCGCGCAGGTGAGCATCGAAGGGGAGGCTCAGAACCTGGTCGACGCCGAGCTTCTCGAGCGATCCGCTGAAGGAGCCTTTCGCCTCGAAGGGCGGCATGCCGCCCCGCCGGAACGTCAGTGCCGTCCGCAGGGAGACCGGGTAGCCGCCGAGCGGCGTGACGTCCCCTTCGACATTCAGGTTCAGGAGCTCCGACACGACCGCCAGCCGGTCCACGTGGACCTTGTCGCCGATCGCCGAAGTCGCCAGGTCGATGGAGTCGATGACGAGCGGGCTCTTTGGGTCCTCGGTGGAAAGGACGATGTCGCGAATGGTCGCCTGGCGAATGACGATGTTCACGGGGAAATGAATGTCCGTGAGCGGCTTGTTCTTGTTGTCCTTCTCGGGCACGAGGACCGCGCGCACCCCTTCGGCGCTGAACGACTCGATGTCGAGCTGTCTTCGCACCAGCGCGCCCAACCTCCACTTCAAGCGCAGCGTCTTGATATCCACCGTCATCGTGGCCGTCCTGTAGCGCAGGCCGGTGATCTCGAGCGGGCTCTTCAGCGTGCCCTTCAGCGAATCGACCGTCACGGCCCCTTTCATCAGGAGCCCGACCCTCTGGAAGAGCCACCGCGTTCCCCCTTCGGTCCCCACGAGAAAAAGGAGAAGGAACGAACCGAGCACGATGGGCCCGACGATGATCACGAGGAAGGCGCGCAGGAGGCGCTTCCAGAGGGGCCTCTTCATAGATCGGGCCCGACGTTCAGATGGAGCCTCAACGGCGTCCCGGGCAGGCTCACCGCGAACGCGGCGTCGCCCCTCACCATACCGATCGGGGACCGCCAGCGTAGGCCGACGCCGGCCCCGACGCGAAGCGGCTCGGAGAAGGTCATCGTGGCATTCCCCGCGTCCACGAAGGTCGCGGCGCTGAAGCCTCCCCACTTGTCCAGGAAGCGGTACTCGTATTCGCCGCTCACGACGCGCACCACCTTCCCGCCGATGACGTTCCCTTTCTCGTCCACGCTTCCGAGCCGGTTGAACGCATAGCCGCGCACGCTCTGGTCGCCGCCGGAGAAGAAGCGGATGCGGGGCGGAAGGATCCGGAAGTCGCCGGTGATCGTGTAGCCGAGCTGGGCGCGTCCGATCACGCGGCTCTTCTTGCCCAGCGATCGGATCCACTTGCCGTCGGTCTCTATCTGGGCGAACGACGCATTCGACAGGGCGTCCTTCACTGCGCCCCGGAGGTCGAACTGCACGCGGAAGCCCTTCCTCGTGTAGACCCGGTCGTCCGCGATGACGCGCGACCAGTTCCCCTCGGGGATCAGGAGATAGGAGGTCCCGTTGTCGAGCCCCACCGTGTACGTCTCGCGCTGCTCGGTCAGCGAGAGCACCTCGTGCCAGCGCCCTCGCGCCCGAGAGAGGCTGACGCCCGTCAGGGCCGTGCGGCTCTTGGCGGTGGCCGTGTCGAGGTTCGCGAAGCCCGCCAGAAAGGAGAGGACGTCGGTGCGCGGGTAAGCCCCCGGGATGTAATAGCGGGCCCAGAGGCTCTGCTCGATGCTCGAGAGCCTCAGCTCGGTCTCCGCGCGGTGGCCGAGGCAATTGAGCCTCCGGAACTGAGCCGTGCCGCTCACCCGTGGGCCCGTGTCGGTTCCGTATCCCAGCCCGAACGTGAATCGCCGTGGCTTGCTCGGCTCGAGCGTCACGTCGATCGGCACCTCCCGCCCGATGGCCTCCTCCCGCCGCATCTCCACCTCGGCGCGTCCGAAGTAGGAGCTCTCGCCGAGCGTTCCCTGGAACTTCAGGAGCTCGTTGGCGTTGAGCGGCTCTCCCTCCTTCCACGTCACGTAGCCGGCCAGGAGGTTCTCGTTCAGAAAGTTCAGGTGAAAGCGGGTCGGCCCAAACCGGTAGCGGGGGCCGGTGTCGAAGTGGAGAACGATGTCGGCCGTGTACTTGGTGCGGTCCACCGCGATCCGGCTCTCGGTGAAGACGGCGTCGAGATAGCCGTTGACGGCCGCGAAGGTCTCGAACTCCTTCTTGGCCGCGCCATAGACGCTGGAGCTCATGATGGCTCCCCGCTGGAGCGGAAAACCGCTGGCCAACGTCACGAGCTCCGGCTCCGAGGATCCCTCTCCCTGCACCTGAAGGTCGAGCGACGTCACGTGGAGCTCGGGACCGGGGTCGATGCGGTACTGGGCCAGCCAGCCCCGCTCGTCGTGCGTGAGGTTCGCCTCGATCACCGGGCGGAAGTAGCCGTAGGGCTCGAGCGCCGTCCGGATCTCGTCCGGAGCCTTCTTGTGAAGCTGCCGGATCCGCGCCTCAGTGAGGTTCTTCTCCTTGCGGGCGTCGTCGATCGAGAGGACGGAGAGCACGTTCTTCCGGATCTCTCCGCTCGGCAGGTAGCTGCGAATCACCCCGCCGAGCCCGAGAACCTCCACGCGAAGCTTGTTCTCATCTCCCCGCGCGGTGCAGGTGAAGTCAGCGATGACGAAGAGCACGAGTATGGAGGCCGAAGCGAAGGTCTTTCGGCGCACGTCATCTCGCTGGAAGAGGGTCGTTTGGGTCCGCTATCTGAGTCTCCTGCTGGCATCACGGCGCAATTTCCCTGCCAGCGTCTGCGGGCTGTCTCAAGGTCATCTACCCGGAAAAGGGACGTCCCCGCGCCCGGAGCATGGAAATACTTCCATCAAAGTTGAAAAAAGTGGGGAGTCACAGCTCCGCTCGCCGCAGCCGCAGCGCGTTGCCGATGACCGAGACCGAGCTGAAGCTCATGGCCGCCGCCGCAATCACCGGCGAAAGGAGCAGCCCGAAGAACGGGTAGAGAGCCCCCGCCGCGATCGGCACGCCGAGGGCGTTATAGACGAACGCGAAGAAGAGGTTCTGCTTGATGTTCGCCATCGTGCGGCGCGAGAGGCGCCGCGCGCGCACGATGCCCGTCAGGTCGCCCTTCACGAGCGTGACTCCGGCGCTCTCCATCGCCACGTCGGTGCCCGTCCCCATGGCGATCCCCACCTGCGCCTGCGCCAACGCCGGGGCGTCGTTGATGCCGTCGCCCGCCATGGCGACGAAGCGCCCCTGCGACTGAAGCCGCTTCACGGCTTCCGCCTTCTGATCAGGCAGCACCTCGGCCACAACCTCGTCGATGGCCAGCTTCTTCGCGACCGCGTCGGCGGTGGTCTTGCTGTCGCCGGTGAGCATGACGATGCGGATCCCCTCCCCGTGCAGCTGGCGGATGGCCTCGGGCGTACTGGCCTTGATCGGATCGGCCACGCCCAGGATGCCTGCGGGCCTGCCGTCGACCGCCACGAACATCGCCGTCTCCCCCTCCTGGCGAAGCTTTTCGGCGTCGTTTCCCAGCTCGCCGAGGTCGATGCGCAGGTCCGCCATCAGCGCCCTGTTGCCGAGCGCCACGGACTTGCCGTCGACGGAGCCCTTCACGCCCTTTCCCGTCACCGATACGAAACCCTCGACTGCCGACAGCGCTACGCCCCGCGCCTCGCCTCCGGCCACGATGGCCGCCGCGAGAGGATGCTCGCTACCTCTCTCTAGGCTCGCGGCCAGACGCACCAGCTCGGTTTCGGCAAAGCCCGCAGCCGGTACGACACTGACCAGCTTGGGCTTTCCTTCCGTCAGCGTGCCCGTCTTGTCGATGACGAGCGTGTCGACCTTGCGGAGAACCTCGATCGCTTCGGCGTTCTTGAAGAGAACGCCCATCGTCGCGCCCCTGCCGGTGGCGACCATGATCGACATCGGCGTAGCGAGGCCCAGCGCGCACGGGCAGGCGATGATCAGGACCGCAACCGCGTTGATGAGCGCGTGCGCCATCCGCGGCGTCGGGCCGGCCAGCGCCCAGATCACGAACGTGAGAAGCGCGATCAGCATGACGACGGGCACGAAGTAGCCGGCCACCACATCGGCCAGCTTCTGGATCGGCGCTCGGCTGCGCTGCGCCTCGGCCACCATCGCGACGATGCGCGAGAGGAGCGTCTCGGCACCGACCTTTTCGGCCCGCATCACGAGGCCGCCCGTGCCGTTGACGGTGGCTCCCACGAGCTTGTCGCCCGGGCCCTTCTCGACGGGAATCGGCTCGCCGGTCACCATCGACTCGTCGACGGAGCTCGTTCCCTCGAGCAC
>CALFNC010000093.1 GCA_937902605.1 uncultured Acidobacteriota bacterium
CCGCCTTGAAGGTGACCTGCGCGAGCAGGAGGGGGGGCAGGAGGTTCTCGACCTTCGCCTCAACCCGGAGCCGCGCGAAGAGCTGCTGACGGAGTTCCTGGGCCGACTGGGCCTTCACGAAGGCGGCGATCTCCCCCGTCACTTCGGGGAACGGCGGGACGGCCTGGCCGGTAGCTTTCGTCTGGTCGTAGACCGCCTGCAACACATGGTCGTTCGGCTCGGGGACCTTGCGGCTGACCTCGCGGTCGAGGAGCGCCTCGACCGTGATCCCCTCCTTCTTCGCCCGGGCTTCGACGAGCCGCTTCTCGACGAGCCGGTCGAGCGCGTTGACCTTCTGCGTGTGGACCTCCTCGGCAAACTTGTTTTCGACCGCCGTGAGTGACGGCTTCGCCTCGACCATCAGCTCGCCCTCCGTAATGGGCGCTCCGTCGACGCGCGCCACGGTCGCCTTCGGATCCTGCACCGCGAAGAGGGCTGCCGCACCCGTCTCTGCGCCGGAGGGCTTGGAGCAGCCGGAGAAGAGCATGCAGAGGAGGAGAGGCAGGGGCGCGAGGCTTCTCATCCCGCCATCTTGCCGAGGAAGGGCGATCCCCGCAAGGAGGCGGCTGCGGACCGGCTCTCCGTCGTACCATTCCGACGTTCCGAGCAGGAGGCGACGATGCTGAAGGGAAAGAGAATCGCGATCATCGGATCGGGGACGATGGGCCGGGCGCTGGCGGGCGGCCTTCTCCGTTCCGGGAAAGTGGCGGCGAAGGACCTCCGCGGGACCGCCCGAACGAAAGTCACGGCCGAGCGGCTCACCGCCGACCTCGGCGTCGTCTGCTCGACGGACAACGCGGATGCCTGCCGGGAGGCCGGGATCGTCGTCCTCTGCGTGAAGCCGAAGGACATCCAGAAAGTGGTCGAGGGGCTTGGCGCCAAGGGGGCGCTCGCTCACGCTCCGCTCCTCATCTCGATCGCCGCGGGCGTGAGCACCGGCTTCATCGAGGGGCTCCTCCCGTCGCTGACCCCGGTCGTAAGGGCCATGCCCAATACCCCGTGTTTCATCGGAAAGGGGATGACGGCCGTGGCGAAGGGGACCAACGCCACCGACGAGCACACGGCTTTGGCGCGCGAGATCTTCTCCACGATGGGTCGCGCCCTCGAGCTCGAGGAGAAGCACATGGACACCGTGACCGGGCTCTCTGCGAGCGGCCCGGCCTTCATCTACCTCATCATCGAGGCGCTGGCCGACGGCGGCGTGATGCGCGGCCTCCCCCGGAACGTCGCCAACGAGCTGGCGGCCCAGATGACGCTGGGCGCTGCCGAGATGGTCCTTCAGACCGGCCGCCACCCGGCCGCCCTCAAGGACGACGTGACGACCCCGGCGGGCTGTACGATCGCCGGCATCCTTGCGCTGGAAGACGGGCGGATCCGGTCGGTTCTGGCGCGCGCCGTGGAGACCGCCGCCCGGGTCGCCGGGGAGCTCGGCAAATAGTCCGGAAGTCCCCGACCGAGGAGGCCACGGTTCCGGCGACAACCGGGGGTCCCAGCATGTGGCCTAGAGATCGACCATGGAATTCCCGTCGAGTCCGCCCGCGACCCAGATCACCCCTCCGGCCGCGAGGGCCAGGAGCGCCGCCCCGTTCCAGCTCCAGGACGCCACGCCGCTCGCCGCCAGCTTTATCCCTGCCGGGACGAGCGTGGCGCCGATCCCGGCCATCCACCAGGCCCGCGGGTCGTCCCCGAGGAGGTGGAAGGCGGCGAGAAGAGCGACCGCCAGTGGCAGCGCCGCGAGAAGCGGTACGAGGAGGTCGGCGGCGCTGCGGGGCGAGAGCGGGACCAGTAGCCCCGTGAGGCAGAGGGCCCCGGCGAGCCGCGACGGCCACGCGGTGAAGAAGCGGCGGCGAAGGAGCGCCAGGGCGGCGGCAAACCCGGCCGCGAAGAGGGCCATCCGCGCCGCCCCGGCCAGCGCGGCGACGGCGGGGAGGAGGGCGTCGATCGCCGGCGGGCCGGGGAAGGCCCCGAGCCCTACCGGCCCCGGCCATACCGCCTCGATGCTCGCCCCTAGCTGCTGGCCCGCCCAGAGGAGAAGAACCGCCGCCGCGGCTGCCATCACTGCCCCAGCGGCCGTCGCTGCTCCGCCGCCGCTTCTCACCCATCGGCGCGGAGAGAAGGCGTCGGGGCGGATCACCAGGACGAGGAGCGATGCCACGAAGGCGGCGGAGAAGGTGAGGAGGATCCGGAAGACGAAGCCGACGCTGGCGGCTACCGAGAAGGTGGCGAGTGACATCCCGCTCCCGTCGGCGTTCCGGAGCGACTCTGGGAACGAGACGGCCAGGGAGGCGAGCCCCGGCATCGTCCAACAGGCCGCCGCCCGGAGCGCCCTTCTCCAGGCCAGGGCCCCGGCCCTAGCCAGGTGGAACAGCTCCACGACGACGAGGCCGAGGAGGATCCCGAGGCCCCCGACTTTCCAGGCGAGACCGGTATAGGTGACCGGCGTCGCCCGGTCGCGCTGGCGGACCCATTCCTCGGGGAGCTTGAGCGCCCGGGTGAGGAGTGCCGACTCCTCCCCTGCCAGCCCCACCGTCACCCGGAGACGGGCCTCGCCAGCCGAGTCGTCCGGGGCTTCGTAGACGATCCGCGCGTCCCGTCGCCCCTTCCTCTCCTCGGAGCGGAACGAGACGACGGCGAGGCGTGACGGGTCGAGACCGGCCGAGCGGAGGAGTTCCTCCCCCCGCGCCCTCGCGGACGGCTCGTCGAGGCGCGCCCCCGCCTCCTCCTCCGGGAAGGTCCGCTGGAACGAGACGACCTTGCCGTTCCTCCCGTCGACGACGACCCACCAGCCGTGGCGGTCCCCGAACCTCAGGTAGCGGACTTGCCAGACGCGGCCCGGGAGGGAACCAAACGCCCACCGCGAAAGGAGCGCCGTCCCGCCCCGGTCGATAAGCCAGCGCTCGGCCTCGCCCGAATAGCCGTAGGGGAGGAGGGAGGCCCCGGTGTCGCCCGGCGACTCGAGCGCCGGGAGGGCCGAGGCGTGGAACGCCGCCGAGAGGTACCTTCCCGGGTCGTCCCCCGCCGCCCGGACGAAGGCGTCGGCATGCCGGCGCGCCTCCGTCCGGTCGATCCGAAGCTCCTCGCCGCGACCATAGTCGAAGCGGGGGAGGACGAAGCGGGCCAGGAGGAGGACGACGACGGCAGACGCGGCGGCGAGAGCCAGGGTGCGGCCGGACCGGACCACCGGCGGCGGGGCGTCGTCCCGCTCCACCGCGTGCGGGAGGGGCGGCGCCGAGCCGACGCTCTCGTTCGAGAGCCCTTCCTCCGGGGCGAACCCCCGTCTCCGGAGGAGGAGGAGCGCCGAGGCCACCAGCGGAAGAAGGAGCGCCCCGGCGGCGACCGCTCCGGAGATCGCGAAGCTCCGGTTGGTCGACCGGATCAGGATCAGGGCGGTGTAGGCGGCGTCGACGGTGAAGTGCCAGACGAGGAGCGGGAAGACCCCCGCGCGGACGAAGACGACGCCGATCACGATCCCGGCCAGCCCCACCTCCACCCCCCGGATCCAGAACGGCTGGTTCGGGTAGGAGGCGTGGGCGAATCCCCAGACGAACGCCGGGACCACGACGGCGACCCACATCGGGGAGAAGCGCCTCAGGAACGGGATCGAGAACATCCGGCACAGGAACTC
>CALFNC010000094.1 GCA_937902605.1 uncultured Acidobacteriota bacterium
GACCTGGAAGAGCGGTATTGCTACTACTACGCGCATCTCGACGGTTACGCGCCCGGGCTCCACGAAGGACAGCTGCTTCGAAAAGGAGACCTGGTCGGTACCGTGGGGACGACCGGCAACGCGCCGAAGGGCACGCCCCACCTTCATTTTGCCATCAGCCGTCTCGACCCGGACAAGAGGTGGTGGACAGGGACGCCGATCGACCCGTACCCGCTCCTCGTCAAAGCTCCTTGATCAGCTCCTGGCGCTTAATCTTGTACTCCCCCTCGGTAAGGGCGCCGCTCTTGAAGAGCCGCTCGATGTCCTGGAGCCGGCCTTCCACCGTCCGGAGCGGCGTCGTCGGTGCAACCGACGCCGCGGCCGGCGCCGCTCCCCGGGTGAGGACGATGTTCCGGAACGCCTCGGGATTCTGGATCCGCCGGAAGACGACCGGCCCGTCCTCACCGGCCGACTCGACCTCGACGTTTCCATACGAAAGCCAACGGCCCCAGAGCGTCGCCACGAGGCGCAGATCCTGCACTTTGTCGAGCGGGATCTGGGAGACCCGGCGCGTTAGGAAACCGGTCTTCTTAATGATCCGGAGCGACGTGATCGCGAACTCGTCGAAGGAATCCACGACGGCGCGGAGGGCGATGGCGAGGAGACCGACAACGGCGAGCGCGGCGCCCACGGCGACGAGAATGCCGGGAGACGCCGTGCCCGGCGGCAGAACGGCCCCACCCAGAGCGACGACCACGCCGAGGAGGATGCCGAGCGCGCCAGAGACGAAACGGACGGGGTGATACCTCGGCCTGAGCAGGACGTCCTCACCCGCCATCAGGTTCTTGTCCACGTATCCCATTGGGGCCTCCGACGCCCGAGCGGCGCTCGATCACTTCTCGATCTGAATCGATTCCTTGCGTCCACTGTTGGCGACGGAGACCATGATCCCGATCCCCAGCGCGATCACGACCCCGATGGCCGTCCAGCCGGCGCCCACGTGCTCCAGCACTCCGGCCTTCCAGAGCGCCGCGACGATTCCGGCGACGAGGATGACGTATCCGAGAAAGTAGAGATTGGCCCATTTCATCGCGATCTCTCCTACGGTGATGCGTGCGTAGAACCTACAGCCGCGCCTTGAAAACAATTCATCGAATCGGCGTCTTCGGGTCGAAGGTGACGAGGAGATCCGCCATGTCGTCAGCGTGCTCCTCCTCCTGGGCGAGGATCACCTCGAGGACGCGCCGCGTGGTCGGGTCGTCGGTCCCGATGTATCGAATCATCTCGCTGTAGGACTCGATCGCGATCCGCTCCGCGATGAGGTTCTCCCGAACCATGTCGGTCAGGTTCTCGCCCTCGACGTATTCGGTGTGGCTTCGCGAAAGAATCCCGTCCGGGTTCAGGTTCGGGGCGCCGCCGAGCTGCCGGATGCGCACGCAGAGCTGGTCCGCGTGGGCCTGCTCCTCGTTGGCGTGCGCCAGGAACTCGTCCGCGACCGGCTGGGCGTAGATACCTGTCGCCATGAAGTAGTGGCGCTTGTAGCGCAGCACACAGACGATCTCCGTCGCGAGGGCGATGTTGAGAAGCCGGAGGACGTTCTCGCGATCGGCCTTGTAGCCGGGCGTCACAGCTCCTTCCTCGATCTTTTTCCGAGCGCGTTGGCGCAGCTCCGTGACGTCGGACAAAACAGGGCCGGGATGGGACGGCTTCGCGTCTTTGCTCATGCCATTTCTCATAGCACGAGGCGTACCAGCTTAGGAGGCAGGCGGCCTCCTCCGCCGGAAGCGTGCTGGAAAGAGGCCGAACGGGAGCCTTCGCAGACTCGATGCCAGCGTACGGAGATGAGACGATTAAGCGCCTGGCACGTTTCGTGCCCCCATTTCCATAGAAAGGAAGGAACAAATCATGAACCTCGTCCTCTTGATCGTCGTACTGGTCCTTCTGTTCGGTGGCGGCGGTTTCTACTGGAACAGCAGACGCAGGTAATCTCCGGATCAGGTTGGAGGCGCTTCGATGCGCTGTCCCGCTTCGCGATCCGGGTGTCGGGACGCTCATCGGCTCCGTCTTTGCGGCTTTCGCGACGAGACGGAGCCGGTATGTGTTTTTTGGGCGCCCGCCGAAGGAGATTCCTGGAGCCGGCGATGGAGGAGGAAACGGCGAAACACCGCTTTAGGAACGCATGGCACGAATGACGGCAGTGCTCTTCGTCCTTCGCTCCTCACACTGACGTTGCCATAGCCCCAATGGTAGAGCCGGACCCGTTTCGCCCTGCCGCCCCGATCGCAGGAAGAGGCCGGTGCCGGGTGGCGCTGGTCCTCGTCGGCGTGCTCTGTGCTCCCGCCACTTCGGGCGCGGGGGTGGAGGATGTGGCTCCGGGGACTCCCATCATGGCGGTGCGGATCGACCGCCACGACGTCTTTGATCTCGACGACGCGTCCACCTCGGCGTGGCCCTATCGCTGGGTCGACGCCCTGCACATCGTCACCCGCGAGGACTTCATCCGCTCGTTGCTGCTCTTCCGGGTCGGCGACCCCATCGACCCCGTGCGGCTGGCCGAGAGCGAGCTCATCCTGCGAGGCACGGGCTTCCTCAACCCAGTGAGCATTGCGGCGCGGCCAGTCCCTGGCGGGGCCGAGGTGATCGTCGAGACTCACGACCAGTGGACGACCGGCGTCCGCGCGAGCTTCGGCATGTCCGGGAATCGCCGGTACGTCGGCTTCGGCCTCTCGGAGGACAACCTCCTGGGAATGGGAAAGAGCCTCCTCTTCGACGTCACGTCGGACCCCGAACGGACCTCCACCACGTTCCGCTACAGGGACATCACGTTCCTCCACAGCCGCTGGCAGCTCGAGCTGGAGCACCAGTCGTCCTCCGACGGGTCGA
>CALFNC010000095.1 GCA_937902605.1 uncultured Acidobacteriota bacterium
ACTACGGCGCGACCCCGATGAAGAAGGCGGGGGAGTTCCAGCCGTCTGGTCTCACGCTGATGCCGTTCCTCGACCTGAGGAACAAGGCGATCAACCGGATGCCGCCAGTGGCGGCGCCCGCGCCGCCACTGACGGCTAAGCCCGCGGCGTAAGACGTCATGAAGCGGGAGAACCCGGGTTCTCCCGCGCGCCTTCGGCGCTTTTACCAGACGAACTTGGCGCCGAGACGGAACTGGTAGGGGCGGCCGGTGGCGTCTAGGGCGCGATAGTCCCCGGCCGAGCGGAAGCGCGTGTCGCTCGGATCGACGCGGAGATCTGGGGCGAGCGCTCGGAGGATGACTTCGTTGACCTCGACCGCGGCCTGGAGATGCAGCTTCCCTTGAGGGGTGGGGGACCCCGTCGTGAAGAGCGAGTCTGGATCGCCGGGCTGGTGGAACAGACGTTTCGGCTCCGATAAGTCGCGGCCCGAGAACTCGCAGCATGATTGTTTCGGGCCGGTTGGAAAGAGCTGGAACCGTTCGATGAGGCGCCGCTCGGCCACTTCCACGGTCTTCGAAGGGTCTTCTGGCGCGGGGTCCTTGGCCTGGGAGGCAGCGGGCGCGGACCAGAGCCCGAAAACGATCACGGCCACGGCGGTGATCGTACGTTTCATCACCCGATTATCTAATGGATTCGGTCCGTTCAGGTGCGCTGCTGCCTTCAGGCTCGATGAGCCGGTGACGAGGGCCACGACTCCCCCGAGGTCTATCGTGACTCCGGCCGCGCCTTTCACGGAGCGGCTTCCCGGGCCCGGGCTCCTGCCAGGGCCCCGATGGCGCCGGTGAACTCGCCGGACGGCAGGAACCGAGCCTCGGCGCCGGCCAGCGCGGTAACGTCGGCGAGGATCTCCTTGAGGATGTCGTGGTGGCGGAGGGTGGTCCCCGCGTAGACGACGGTCGGGCGCCGAGAACCGCCCCTCGTCCGGGGAAGGCAACGGGCCATCGCCCCGGCCATGAGGGCCACGTTCTCGCCGAGGAGGCCGACGGCGGCGTTCATGAGGTCCCGCGGATCGCGGGAGAGGCCCGGTTTCCCGAAATTGGAAGCGGTCAGCGATGGGTCGAGCGCGATCTCTCCCGGTCGGTAGAGGTCTCCCACCAGGAGGTCGACCTTCTTTCGGTCCCCGGCCCGCGCGAGGGAGACGAGGACCTCGTGGCTCGACTCGCCGGCCAGGAGACGTCCGAGGCCGCGAATCGTGCCCCCACCCAGGGCCGTTCCTCCCACCCGGGCGACCGTTCCATTCGCGGCGACCGAGAGGAACGACGTGCCGGTCCCGAGGCTCACCAGGAGGTGGGGCGCCGACGGAGTAAAGCCCGCCCCCTCGAGAAGGAATCGCTCGCCGGCACCCCAGGAGGCGAACTCATCGACGAAGAGGATCGGCGGCCGACCATTCCAGCTCTCGACGAGTCTCGGGGCGCCCCCTCCCGTGGCGGCGATCCGGCGGGCCGGATGGGCCGCGAGGAAGGTCTCGAGGGAGGCGTGGTTCCGGGCGCTGCAGACGTAGCTCTCGAAAGGGGTGATGGGCCGTCCGGCGCGAACGTAGACGGCCTTGACGAGTGTCGCCCCGAGATCGAGGCCGATCTCGAAATGTGATGAACGGCTGTTCGGCATCGCCCCATTGTCGCCGATCGGCGTCCTGCGGACAGCCCGTCCAAATCCCTGTTCCGGGCGATGAGCCGGTATATTCGGATCTCAGCGGTTCGCAGGAGAACGTGGCAGGCGGGCCGGGAATGGACGATTTCGATGAATATAGACGCCGTCCTCGAGGCCATCAGCGAGACCTTCGGCGACAACGCGGGATTCGCGCTGGAGCTCTATACGCAGTACCAGACCGATCCGGCCTCGGTCGGCGAGAGCTGGCAGCAGGCGTTCGTCCAGCTGGAAGGGCGGGTGCCGGCCGCGACTCCACCTTCGGAACCCGTTCGGGCCGCCGACCTGGCGCCTGCTCCCGTTGGAGCCACCCCGGCGATGCGACCGCAAGGACCCGCGCCCCGTCCCGGAGAGGAAGCAGTGCCGCTGGTCGGAGGCTCCGCCACGATCGCCCGGAACATGGAGGCGTCTCTCGGCGTGCCGACAGCCACGTCGCAGCGCGTGATCCCGGTGAAGACGATGGAGGAGAACCGCCGGATACTTAACCGGCACCGGGAGGTCATCGGGAAGAGCAAGGTGTCGTTCACGCACCTCGTCGCATGGGGGATCGTCCGGGCGCTCGAGAAGCACCCCGGGATGAATGACGCATACGGCGAGGTGGGCGGCCGTCCCGTCCGGATCCGCAAGCCCCAGGTCCACCTCGGCGTCGCGGTCGACGTGACGAAGCGTGACGGATCCCGGTCGCTTCTCGTCCCGAACATCAAGAACGCGGGAAGCCTCGACTTCGCCGAGTTCCTGGCAGCCTTCGACGATGTCGTCCAGAAAGCGCGGCGTGGCTCGATCGAGCCGGAGGCGTTCCTCGGTACGACGATCTCCGTCACCAACCCGGGGACGCTCGGCACGACCGCGTCGTCGCCCCGCCTGATGCAGGGGCAAGGGGCGATCATCGCGACCGGCGCGATGGGCTATCCGCCCGAGTTCCAGGCGATGCCGGAGAAGACCGTGGCGAGCCTCGGGATCGCCCGGGTCATGAGCGTCACGTCGACCTACGACCACCGGATCGTCCAGGGGGCACAGTCGGGCACGTTCCTGGCGACTCTCCAGGACCTCCTCCTCGGGACCGACGGCTTTTACGAGCGGATCTTCCTCGACCTGAAGATCCCACACCGCCCGGTCGCCTGGGAGACCGACAAGAACCTGTCGTTCTTGGGCTCGTCATCG
>CALFNC010000096.1 GCA_937902605.1 uncultured Acidobacteriota bacterium
GTCGCGCCGGTACAGCTCCAGCGCCTCGACGAGCACGCCCTGGAGCGTCGACTGGTGCTCTTCGGCCAGGCCGCGGAGCGTCTCGTGCATGTCCGCCGGGATCCGGATCGTGGTCGAGGGGATCGCCATGTCTACATGGTAGTAGACTCGGGCGTGACGGCCAAGGGGAATTCGAGTTCGGGGCGACGCCCCGCGGCGTCCGATGCGGGGAAGCGGGGTGTCCCCGCAGTCAGAACGGGTCGCGAAGCCGGCGCACACCTCCTGACTCTCGCCGAAGGCGAGCGTGCGCCGGTGCTCGGATCCCGCCGTCCCGATATCGCGCCCTGGGCAGCGGGCGGAAATGTTATAAACCAGCACCCCCGGAGATCGCCTCGACGACTCTCCGATGCCGTTCCCGGTCGGGACGTGGCGCAGCCTGGTAGCGTACTTGAATGGGGTTCAAGGGGTCGCGGGTTCGAATCCCGCCGTCCCGACCACTGATTCCAAATGGGTTAGCGGCGAGCGACGAGAGCGGCCGTTTCGGTCAAGAGGAATTCTCGTGCGGTCCCTCGTCACCCCGACGTCGCCAGAGAGCAGGCCGGAGGGGTGACGGGGCAGGCGGTCGTGATCGACGGCGGGTACACGACCCAGTGAGAGTCCGGCCGATCTAACCCACGATCAGGATCGCCACGTCGCTCACGTTCGTGTTCGTCGGGCCCGTGCGCAGCAGCGAGCCGGCGCGCTCGTGAAAGTGGTACGAGTCGTTGGCCGCAAGGTAGGAGCTCACGTCGAGTCCCAACGCACGCCCACGCTCGACGATTTCGAGCGAGGCGAAGGCCCCAGCGGCGTCCGTGGGACCGTCGTTGCCGTCGGTGGACGCTGCAAGAAGGACGATTCTCCGCGCCGTGCATGAGCGCGGCAGCGCCGCCAGGAACGCTAGCGCCAGCTCCTGGTTCCGGCCGCCCTTCCCACTCCCGCGCAGCGTCACCGTGGTCTCTCCGCCGGCGATGAGGCACGCCGGTGGGCGCAGCGGGAACCCGCTCACGGCGATGTCCTCGCCGATCCCGAGCAGCGCGAGCGCCGCTTCGCGCGCTTCGCCCGTCAGCCTAGACGTCAGGACGAGCGTCGCGTACCCGAGCTCGCGGCCCCTCGTTTCCGCGGCGAGCAGCGCCTGGTGGTTGGTCCCTATCAGGACGTTGGTCGTCCAGGCGAAGGCGGGATCGCCCGGCTTGGGGGTGTCTTCGTGAAGGCCTGCCGCGCCAGCTTCCAGGGCACGCAGGGCAGCGGCAGGGATCCGGTCCGCGACGCCGTGCCGCCGAATGACCTCGAGAGCGTCACTAAAGGTCGTCGGATCGGGCACCGTCGGCCCTGAGGCGATCACGTCGAGATCGTCGCCCACGACGTCCGAGAGCAGCAGGTTCAACGACGTAGCCGGCGCATAGGCGCGCGCGAGGCGTCCGCCCTTAATCCGCGAGAGGTGCTTTCGGACGCAGTTCATCTCGTGAATCGTGACGCCACAAGCGAGAAGGGTGCGCGTGACCTCTTTCTTTTCGTCGAGGCTGATGAGGGGGTGACCGTTGGTGTCGCATGCAGGCGCGCAGAGCAGGGCGGACCCGCCTCCCGAGATCAGGGTGACCACGAGGGTACGTTCGTCACAGGTGTCCGCGAAGGCGAGGATCTCCTCCGCCGCACGCGACGAGGACTCGTCAGGCACCGGGTGGCTAGCCTCGATCAGGCGCACGCGTCGCAGCGTCTCGACGTGACCGGCCTTTACTGAAACGAGACCGTCGGCGATCCGATCACCGAGGATCTCCTCGAGCCCGAGCGCCATGCGCGCCGTCGCCTTTCCCATCCCCGTCACGACGACCCGGTCGAAGGAGGAGAGATCGAAGCTGGCCGAAGCGAGCTCCGTCTCGAGGCGCAGGACATCTCCGTCGAGCCGTAGCACGCGCTTCATCATCGCCACGGGATCGACGCGCTCGAGAGCCGCGCGGAAGATGGTCTCCGCGTCCGCATGGAGTGGGTTCGTCATGGTCCTCCCTTGCATCTGTCGCGACCGGGACGACGTGCAGCCTGGCCCACTTTCACGTAAAGGTTCTTCGGGATGAGGAAGAACGTGAGTGCCGCACCGAGGAGAAGGACAGCGGCGATCACGTAGAGTGCCGCCGACGGATTGGCGGAGAAGTTCTTAGCCCAGATCGGCACGTTCGGCCCGACGTATCCGCCCAGGTTGCCGACCGAATTGACGAGGCCGATGCCCGCGGCCGACGCCGTACCCGCGAGGAACAGGAAGGGAATCAGCCGCCAGTCGACCTTCGAGTAGGTCTTGGCTTCGAGGGCAGCGAGATCTGACATCCGACGGGCCTCTTTCAACGCGCAACGTTATGAGGACTAAGCGGTCGTATTTTGCGAGTTATGGAAAGACAAGTAAATGTTTGATGAAGCACGACTTTGCGGGGGTTTGTTCAGTGCGGCCTTCCCCTCGGGGGGCTCTTCACCTCATCCTTCCGTCATGCGAAAGCTCGCCGTCGTTCATCACCGGCACGCCGAGTGGGTTCCCACCATCGCCGAGGCCGAGCCGCGGCTCCTGGTCCGCGGCTGGCACCCGAAAGACAACCCCGGCGCCCTGACGGATCCTTGGATCGCGGACGCCGAGGGGCTCTTCGTCTGGCGCGTCCCCACGGGACTGGTCGAGCGCATGCCGAAGCTGACGTGGATCCAGAATGCCGGAGCGGGCGTGGACCACCTCCTGGCCGATCCGTCGATTCCGCCCCGCATCGCCATCACCCGGGCCGACGGGCAGTTCGGTCTCTGGATGTCGCGATACGTGGCGGCGCACCTGCTCGCCGAGACCCAGCGGATCGACGAATGCCGGCGGGCACAACATGACCGGACCTGGGACTCGCATCTGGTCCCGGAGGACCTCACCGGAAAGACGGCGCTGATCTTCGGCTTTGGCCGAATCGGTCGTCGGATCGGCCGCGCGCTCCGGGAGCTGGGGATGGAGGTGCACGGGTTCGTCCGGAGCGTCCGGGAAGACCCCGAGTTCCCCCTTCACGGCCCGGCATCCCTTCACGAGTTCCTCCCCTCCGCCCGGGTGCTGGTGCTGTGCGCGCCGCTGACCGCCGAGACCCGAGGCTTCGTGGATGCGAAGCTCCTGGCGAACGGTCACGCCGGCCTCACGCTGATCAACGTGGCGCGCGGAGAGCAGGTTGTCGCGAAGGACCTTCTGGCGGCGCTGGAGACGGGGAAGCTCGGCCGAGCGGTTCTCGACGTCTTCCCGTCCGAGCCGCTGCCCGCCGACTCCCCGCTCTGGAGCCACCCGAGGATCGTCGTGACCCCTCATCACTCCGGCCCCTCCCGGCCGCGGGCGATGATCCTGGACATCCTCCCGAACCTGAGACGGTTCGCGGAAGGGAAGCCGGTCGAGGGTGCAGTCGACCGCGCCCGCGGATACTGATCGCCCCGGAAGGCTCATGCTTACTTTCCCGGGTATACGCGTCAACGGATCGCGACCACGGCCCGCGGCTCGGGGAAGTCGGACGCCGGCAGGCGGAACGGGATCCGGACGTCGATGTCCCGGTTTGATACGCCGAACGTGTAGAGGGCGGGAATCCGAGTGCCGCGGGGAGCGCGAAACAGGAGCTTTCCTGACGCGACGCGGCCCGCCTCGAGGACGATTGACTCGAGCATGCTTCGAGTCACGAACGGGATCCGGTCCACCTCGAGGCAAGGGGGGAGATACGTATCGAGGGGATCCTCGATGGCCGACGCAGCGATCATGGTGCGGCCGATGTTCGAGAGCTCCTCGGCGACCTCCTCCCGGCCGGGGAGCGTCAGTTTCGGCCCGTCCCGCCGCGTGAGCGAGATGTCCTCCCGCCCGATCTCGACGGGCGCCGCGCCCAGAGCGCGAACGCGGAGGTCCACGACGATCCACTCCCGGTCGGAGTGGAGGCTCGAATACCTCGTGCCGATGACCGCCTCGACCAGCTCGTCCCTGAACGCGGTGACGGTTCTTCCCAGCCGCCAGACGCCCTTCTCCATCGCGGTTTCGGGGGCCGGGACGTGCAGAAATTGGTTGTCGGCGAAGGTCGAGAGCGCGGGTCCGCCGACCCACGGAACGGTGGACATCTTCGATTCTCCTGTTGCGTTGCGGGATGGACGGGCTGGATCGTGTCGTCTCTGGAGGACGGCGCCCGGTCCGGATCGAGCGTCGCTTCGAAGATAGCAATCCCCGTTCCAGGGCGGCCGCTCCGCGGCAGCGCCGCCGAGAGGTCGAACGGGCGCGGTGGACCGTGGGGTTCACTTTCGCGCCTCCACGAGAGAGAATGGCGCTGTCCGGTGGGTCCGAGCCCGGCTGAACAAGCCCTCACCCCCGGGGAGGTCGTCCAGATCCCGCAAGCAGGCTGTACCGCGTCTCCCGCTCCCGGCTCTGCCGGGGCTTTCCAATTTTCCGGTCGACTGACCATCAACTGAGGAGGAACCGAGATCCATGAAATTCACCCTGAAAGCCACCATCGCTGCCGCGTCCTGCGCCCTTCTGATCGCCTGCAACACCGACAAGGCGCCGGCCGACGCGGCGATCAAGGCCGCCGAGGCGACCGTCGGAGCCGCGAAGCCCGAGGCGCAGAAGTTCGTCCCCGATCAGCTCAAGGCCGTCGAGACGTCCCTCGCCGCCGCGAAGGACCAGTTCGCCAAGGGCGACTACAAGGCGGCCCTGACGACCGCCACCGAGCTCGGCGGCAAGGCGAACGACCTCGCCCCGGCCGCCGCCGCCAAGAAGGACGAGCTAACCAAGGCGTGGACCGACCTGAGCGCCGACATCTCCAAGAGCGTCGAGGCGGTCAAGGCCAAACTCGAAGAGCTGGATAAGGCAAAGAAGCTGCCCAAGGAGCTCAGCGCGGAGAAGGTCACCGCCGCCAAGGAAGGCATCGCCAAGATCGAGGGAGCGTGGAAGGAAGCGACCGACGCTTTCAGCGGCGGCAATCTCCAGGACGCACTCGCCAAGGGGGCCGCGGTGAAGGAGAAGGTCGCCGAGATCACCGGCCTCCTCGGGATCCAGGCCGCTCCGGCGGCTCCCGCGACGGCTCCGGCCAAGTAGCCCTTTCCGCGGACGGGTTCTCTCGGGCGGGGGCTCGAGCCGACGGGCTCGCCCCCGCCTTTCTCGTTCGGTCGGAGCCATACGCGAAGGATCACCCCTCCCGCTACACTTCGGCGTAATGCACGAGCTTCTCTCGACGCCGACCCAGGCCGGCTGGATCGTCTTCCGCACCATCGTCGTCTACCTGTTCATCCTCGCGGGCTTCCGCCTCACCGGAAAGCGCGAGGTCGGCCAGCTCGCCCCGTTCGACTTCGCGCTCGTCCTCCTGATCGCAAACTCCGTCCAGAACGCGATGGTGGGGCCGGACACGTCGCTCGTCGGCGGCCTCGTGGCGGCGTGCGTCCTCCTCGCCGTGAACTGGGGTCTGGGCCGGATCGCCGCGAGCAACAAGACCATGGAGCGGCTCGTGAGGGGCGAGGCGCGGATCCTGATCAGCCGGGGACACGTCTACGAAGAGAACCTCAAGAAGGAGGGGATCAGCCACAAAGAGCTTCTGCAGGCGCTCCGCGAGTCGGGGTGTGCCTCCGTCCAGGACTGCCGCCTCGGAGTGCTCGAGGTGGACGGGACGATCACGGTCATCCCGAAGAAGGACACCGGCAACGGTTCCCGCGAGGTCTGAATGCTCCCAAACCGTTCCATGCCGCTGCTCGGCCTCGCCGCAGCCCTCATCCTCAGCGGTTGCGGGTCCGCCCGGCCGACGCCGCCTCCAGCCCCGTCCCCCGGCCCCGCGCCGGCCCAGGTTCGGGAGGTTCCCCCCAAGGTCGGACTGGCGCTCGGCGGGGGCGGCGCTCGCGGGTTCGCCGAGATCGGGGTCCTCCGGGTCCTCGAGCAAGAGAAGATCCCGGTGGATTTCGTCGCCGGGACCTCCGTCGGGAGTCTCGTCGGCGCGTTCTATGCCGACTCCGGCCGCGTCCTCGACGCCGAGTTCCTCGCGGTCTCCGTGACCGATGAGGATCTCTTCGACTACAAGGCGCTATCGTTCCTCTCGGGCGGCTTCGTGAAAGGCGACCGGCTCGAGGCGTTCCTCGCGAAGAATCTCAAACACCGGACCATCGAGACGTTTCGCATCCCATACGCGGCCGTCGCGACGCACCTGCGGACCGGGAAGACCGTCGTTTTCGAGAAGGGGCCTATCGCCCGGGCGGTCCACGCGTCCGCGGCGATCCCGGGGGTTTTCGTCCCGGTCGAGATCGGCGGGGAGATCTATGTCGACGGCGGTGTTACGAACCCGGTTCCGGTCGATGTGGCCCGGCGGGCTGGCTGCGACGTCGTGATCGCCGTCTCGGTCCCCGCCGCCGTCCCCTCGTTCACCCCGAAGACCCCGATCGAGGTCGCCTACCACGCCATCACGCTGATGTCCGCCGAGATTGGGCGGCTCCGAGCACGCGACGCCGATGTCCTAGTCGAGCCGGCGGTCGGCGACGTGGCGTACGACGACTTCACCCAAAAGAAACGTCTGATCGAGGCGGGTGAGGCAGCGGCGCGGGCCGCGCTCCCCGCCATCCGGGCCGCGATCGCCTCGAAGGTGCGGCGCGTCCCCGTGCGGTAACGTGGGACTTCCCGGTTTACCGGACGCGCCGGAAATGCGAACCTAGGGGCGGAGTCGACACACCATGAAACCTCCGAGAACGGCGGACGCGCCCGACGCGCTGACTGACCCTCCGCATAGCCCCGGTTTCGAGCCGACGCCGAACCCCGAAGGGGAGATGATGTGGCGGAGCTCGCCTTCCCGCTACATCGCGAAGATCCACATGGAGACCCGGAAGGAGGTGCTTCGGCCGATCGATCCCGAGGACCTGCTCGTCCACGCGCACCGCGACAAGAACCCGATGGAGGTGGCGGCGCAGTTCTTCGCGAGCCGCGCCATCCAGCTCACCGGGAACGAGAGCTTCGTCCGGAAGGGGCTCCGGCGGATCAACGCCGCCGGGACGGCCGTCGCCGAGACGCTCGGGGCCGCGACGGGCAGCGAGACCGTCGAGACGCAGGCGAAGAAGCTCCTCGGGGTCGGCGAGCGGGACCACTTCTACCGGTTCCGGGAGCTGACGCGCCTGAGCGAAAAGGAGCTGCGCGAGCGGATCGAGAAGCTCCAGAAAGACGCGGCCGCTCTCCTCCGCGCGCGGGGCCGGAACCCGAAGCTCGTCATCCTCCTCACCGGAGCCACCGGCTTCTTGGGGAAAGAAATCCTTGTCCAGGCGGCCTCGGACCGCCGGGTCGCCCACGTCGTCTCGGTGGTGCGCCCGAAGACGATCCGCGACCCGAAGACGAAGGAGGTCATGAAGGTCCTGACGCCGGCGCAGCGCGGGGCGGCCCTCCTCCGCCGGCTCGGTATGACGGGCCAGAAAGCCGCCAAATTCCGGTTCATCGGGGGCGACATCGAGGCCCCGGACCTCGGGATCGCGCCGGCTGAGATCGTGCGCCTGCAGAAGACGGTGACCCACGTCATCCACTGCGCTGCCAGCGTCGCTTTCGACGACACCTACGAGAACTCCTACCGCGCGAACGTGCTCGGGAGCCGTAACGCGCTCGAGTTCGCCCTGTCCCTCCAGAGCGCCAAGGGCTCGCGGTTCATCCAGCACATCGCGATCGAGACGTCGTACATTCACGGCCGGAAGAAGAGGTCCATCGTCCAAGAGAGCGCTCTCACGTTCCCGCGGAACTTCTACAACAACTTCTACGAGCTGACGAAGGCGATGGCGTCGATCGAGACCGACCGGTTTCTCGTCGAGCGCGGCCTCCGCGTCTCGCAGCTCCTCCCCTCCATCGTCATCGGCCACTCCCGCACCGGGAACAACCGGGGCGACACGAAGGTGGTAAACGCCCCGATCAACGCGTTCGGCCGCGCGAAGGAGATCATCGACCGAATGCGAACGGACCCGGTCGGCCGGGCGAAGGCATGGGTCGTGATGGCCTTCGCGCTCGCTTTCCCGAGCGATCGGTCGGCCGAGCTGAACCTCGTCCCGGTCGACCGCGTGGTGGCCGGCATCCTGGCCGCTCTCACCGCTCCCGCGTCGATTGGGGAGCGCGTCCACCTCGCGACCGACAACCGGCTCCGCGCGGAGGACATCGTCCGGATCTGCAAGGAGGAGATCGGAATCGATATCCGGCTCGCCGACCCGACGCTCTTCCGCAACGTCACGCTCCCGGTGGTGAAGGCCGCTCTGGAGCGGATGAACCAGCCGAAGCTCGCGAACGCCCTCTCGAAGCTCGGGACGATCTTCGGCGGCTATGGCGAGTGGGGACAGCCGGTCCACGACGTCGGAAACGACGTCCGCGTCCTCGGCCTCGTTCTCCACCGGCCGTCGACGGAGTTCGCGTTCCGGATGCTCTGCCGGCATAACCGGTTCGTCCAGGAGTTCGGCCAGATCCGCGATGAGGAGGAGATCGCTCGCCGGGAGGCGATCTGGGAGAAAGTAATCGACCGGATCGAGCTACGTACCGGCCGCCAGATCGCGTCGATTCCGGCGGACGAGTTCCGCCGGCTCATGACGCAGGATCTCGACGTTAAGACCTTCCGCGAGCGCTGAGCGGCCGGACGTCCGCCCCACCATCAGGCGGCGAGGAAGCTCTGGACGGCGGCTTTCTCGTCGCCGTAGACCTCGAAGAGGGGGAGCAGGCGGCCGAGATGGAGCGCCGTCCGCACCCTCTCGTTGAGGTTGAGGATCCGAAGGCTCGCTCCGAGGTGGCTCGCCGTCTTCAGGCTGGCGACCAGCTCGCCGATTCCGGCGCTATCGATCGCCGTGACCCCGGAGAGGTTGAGGAGGATCTTCTTCCAGTCTTCCGCGAGCAGCTCGTTGACGACGTTGCGGAGGATCTCGTCGCCGATTCCGCCGACCAGGCGACCGGTCATGTCGACGATGACGACCTCCTCATTCTTGCGGACTTCGACGTGCATAACATCAAGAGTCTAGTCCGGATCACATCCTGCGTCGTCCCGCCCGTTTGTGAGACGGCCCCGGCGGGATACCATTCGCTCGAACGGATGAGGGCAGAGGAGCAGGTCCTGGAGTGGCTGCGCCGCTCCGCTCGGTGAGATACTCTCGCACCAGATGTCTTTCGCGAAGCTTCTTGCCTCTGCCCTCGCAGCCTCCGCGATCGTCGGCGCGGCCGCCTTCGCCGATACCCCCGCCACGACCCAGTGGCTCGTTACCTCCGCGAAAGCGACGGGTGCGCTCGGGGAGCAGTTCGTGACGTCCCTCCGGATCGTCAATCCCAATGCCGCGGCCACCGCCGTCGATCTCTATTTCCTCCCGGCGTCCCCTCTCGACGCGAACAATGCCGCTTTGGGCGACAACAGCAACCCCGCACGCGCGACGGTCACGGTCACGGCCGGTCAGACGCTCGCCATCGACGATCTCCTGGTGTCCCGGTTCGGCGTCGCGGGGGCCGGGGGGGTCCGGATCGAGTCCCGGCTGCCCGTCTCTGTCCTCTCCCAGACCCTTAACGCGAACGCCCGCAGCGCTTCCGGCATAGCCGGGACTTATGGCTTCGCGATCCCCGCTCAAACTCTCGATCAGGCCGTCTCCGTCGGCGACACGGCGTACGTCCCTTACATCTCCTCGGCTCCGGACGGCGCCACTACCGGATACCGGACGAACCTCTTCCTCCTCAGCGCCAACTCCGCGGTCCAGACCGTCGTGAACGTCCGCTTGGCCAGGGCTGACGGGACAACCATCGACCAGTTCGACTTCACGCTGGGAAAGAGCTCCCAGACGCAGATCAACCGGGTCGCCTCCGTCTTCGGATACTCGGCTTCCGACACGAACCTGACGGCCTGGGTCACCGTGAAGAGCGGCGGACCAGTCGTGACCGGAGCGTCGGTGGTCGATAACGCCATCGGCTCGATCAGCTACTCGCCCCCCTTCAAGGTCTTCGCGCCGAATAACGGGGCTTTCGGGCTGGTATTCAGCGACGGCCCCTACGACTTCTCCACCGGCCGGCTCGACCTCATCTCGGGGACGCCCGACTACCTGGCGGCCAGCCTCGTCCTGGACGGCTGCCCTTCCCCGAACCCCTCGGCGCAGTCCTTTCCGGTCCAGGCCTGGTTCTCGACGAACCAGAAGAACTCGACGGCCGCCCGGAATCCGGATGGCTCGATCACCGTCAGTGGTGGCAGCTCGGGAGCGACGTGGACCGGGACGATCTGGGGCTACGTCGACGGAACCCTCTCGGGTACGTTGACGTATGTTCGAGCCTCCGGAGTCACCGGAACCACCTGCCCGGGCGTGACCAAGACGTTCCCATTCAGCGGAGCCCGAGCCATGGCGTTCCCGCCGAACCCCTGACCCGCGGATGAGGACGCCGACCTCCCCGCTCATTCGGGTCTCGGCGGTAGCTGTGCTCCTGGCGTCTGTTGCGCTGGCTGGCCCGGCAGAGATCTACGGCCGGCCGCTCCGCGGGCTGACGCTGGTTCGGGTTGCCGAGATTCTTCGCGACCCGAAGGCTCTTGGCGCCCGGGCGTTTCGTATCGGCGGGAGGTGCGAGCGGACCTCGGAGGGTGCCCTGACGGTCCGAGACGCCGAGGCCGTGATCGCCCTCGAGGCCATCGGTTTCGCCGTTCCCGAAAACGCGGTCGGTGCCCAGATCGCAGCGGAGGGCCGCATCGGCGCCGAGGAAAAGAGAAATCCAGTCCGCTTCCTGGCGGACGGTGTGGAGGTAGCACGTTGAATTCCAGAGCCTTTCTCGCCCCGTTGGCGGTCGCCAGCCTGGTCTTCGTCCTGTCTGGGTGCCGTCCGATCGACGAGACCCGTTCCCTGAACTTCGACGCCGAGACATCGGTAGGTGCCCTGACCTCCGGCTGGTCCGGCTTCGAAAAGACCGACGAGAACGACAGCTTCGTGTGGGCGCAGGCGCGAACCGCGACCGTGACCGTGTCGAGCCGGGCGAAAGGGGATCAGCTTCTCCGGTTTCGCTGCTGGCCGTTCCGCTACACCGGCGCGCCCGCCCAGGTGGCGGCCGTCTTCGTGAACGGGAGCAGGATCGACTCCGTCACGCTCACAGACGGAGCCCGGGTCTACAGCTTCGCGACGCCCGAGGCGCTCTGGAAGTCTGGACCAAACGAGATCCGGTTCGAGTTCGCCTACGCCGAGGCCCCGAAGGACCGGGTGCCCGGCAGCTCCGATCAGCGGGCACTTTCCGTGGCGTTCGACTGGCTGGAGGTCCTCCCGGCCAAGTCCGAGAAGAAGGGCTAGCCCTTCGGCGGGTTCTCGGCCGCGCGGACGAGCACGGTCCCGGAGATCGGTAGGCGGATCTCGGATTTGAGCGGGTCATTCGTCTTCACGGTCAGGGTCCCATCGAACGGTCCCTTCCGGATCCTCGCATCGACCGTCATCACGATCTGGACTTTCTGGCGGTCCAATGGGATGACCTCGGTGACGATTCCGGCCACGCTCGAGATCGCGTCGGTCACCGTAAACCGTTCGTTCTTGGGGTTCTGGTTCGTGAGGAGAACCGTCCGGCGGATCGGTTCGCCCTCGAGAACGAAGTTCTGAAAGCTGACCCGGTTGGCGCTCACGCTGATCGTCGGCCGGATGAATCCCGAGAGTGGGATCTCGAGAAACGGGAGCTTCTCGATTCCCGTCGACAGCTTCAGCGCGCCCCCGATCAGCCCTTCAGGCGCTCCCTCGCCGACGGTGAGGCGGACACGAAATTGCCTCGGGCCCCGGTTCGGCAGGTGCTCCCTCTCCGGCACCGGTGCCACCGCCACGCTCGCCCAGGGCTGTGGAGCTTCCGCCACGGCCGGGGAGAACCCTGGATCATCCGAGACGACCGTCACTTCGGCCGACGCCTTTTCGCCACCGAAGGCCTGGACCCTCAGGAAACCGGAGGGGAGTATGTCCACCACCGTCTTGACGGTCGCGCTCACCAGGAGAGAGGTCTGGGGAGCCGCCGGGTCGTCGCTCAGGACGAGCGCCCTCTTGGAGATCGAACCCTGGAATCCCTTTGTCTCGACGACCAGGGTGATCCGGCCCTGCTGGCCCGGACCGATCACGCGGTCGTACTCGGCGGCGGTGCATCCGCACGACGGGCGGACCTCTGTGAGATGGAGATCGGTCGTGCCGTCGTTGCGGACGACGAAGACGTGCCGGACGACCTCTCCCTTGGTGACGACTCCCGCACTCCATGTCGCTTCCGGCACGACAAGGTGCGAGGCGGCGGCGGCCGGCCCGGCGAGGAGGGCGAGGAGGATCGGTACGATCAGGCGCGAGCTCTTCATCTGGCTACCTCCCGTCGGTCGGGGAAACGGCCGGTAGGTCGACGAGGACCGACCGGACGAAGTCGTGGATCTCGATCAGTCTGGGGCTACCTTTCGCCCCGGAGACGAGGTCGCGGAACCGGTACTCCTCCCGTCGGGTCCGGAGGCGCCATTCCGTGCAGACGGGCGCCGTCGGACCGTCGCTGCATGTGAGGGAGTGCCCGGTCACTCGGGAAAGGGGGACGATGAGGTTCCGGCCCGGGTCTTGGGAGTCCACCCAGAGCACTTTCTCGTCCCTGACCGCGAGCGTCCCGGCGCGCCACCGCGCCGTCGCGACGACGAACCCGGGGCTTCGCCTTGCCATCGCCTCCCAGCGGCAGCCTGAAAGCGGAGCATCCGCGGCACGGCACGGAGGCGAGACCGCGCCGTTCAGCGTGACGAGGATGAAGAACGCGACGAGACGCGAGCCCATTCACGACTCCTGAGAACACGATGGCCCGGGAGGGGCAATTCCTCCCGGGCCGGACATTCTGGGGTCTAAAGCGCGAGATCAGAGGGAGACGCCGCGGAGAGGGACTTTGATCTCGCTCTTGACGGCGTCGTTGGTCCTGATCGTGATCCAGCTGTCGAACGGACCCTTCTTGATGACCTTCGGGTCGATCGAGACGACGACCTTCACCTTCGTGTTGTCCGAAGACTTCACTTCCGTGACGACGCCCGGGACGCCGGACTCAGCAGACGTCACCTTGAAGGCACTGTTCTTCGGGTTCCTGTTGACGACGTCGATCTCCCTCGAGAGCCCGCCACCCTTGGGGTCGAACGTCCCGAACGTGACCTGACTCGGGAGGACACCGACGCTTTCGTTGATAATCCCGCTCACCTTGATCACGAGTTCGGGTTGCTTGGCGATCCCGGTGATCACCTTGACCTCACCGCTGGGAATCCCCGCCGGTGACGTCTTGTCCGCCTTCAGCGTCACCTTCCACTGGGTCTTCCCCTTGCCCTCGACCCGCTCCTTCTCTGTGGCCGGAGCCAGTGTGGCCGATAGATAGGGATGGGGCACCTCGACCTTCACCGGCTTGAAGGCCGGCTCGTCGGAGCCGAGGATCAGGTCGGAGGTGAGCTCCTCACCCACCAATCCCTGGATCCGGAAGAAGCCCCACGGCGCGACCTCGACGTACGGCTTCACGTATGCGGAGAGAGTCAGGGAGAACTGTGGCTTCGCGGGGTCGTTCGTCAGGACGACCGCCGACTTCGAGATCGGTCCGCTGAACGCCTTTGTGTCGATCGTCAGGGTGATCTTCCCCTCTTCCCCGGGCTTGATCACCTTGTCGAACTTCCCGATCGTGCAGCCGCACGAAGGTTTCACGTCGTTGATGACCAGGTCGCTCTTTCCGTTGTTGCGGACCTTGAAGCTGTACTCGATGGCCTCTCCCTTGGCCACGGTCCCAAAGTTCTTCGCTTCTTCGACCGGCACGGCCTTCGGCTGGAGGCCCTCCGGCTTGGCGGCGGGGGTGGCATTCACCCCCGGCGCCGCCGGGGAGGCCTGTGGAGCGGGGGCCGCGCCAGGCGCCTCCGAGAACGCCATGGGGGAGACGAGGGCCGACACCGACACCATGGCCAGCACTCCGGCCGCCCAGCCAAACCCCTTGCTATCGTTCCACTTTCTGGTCAATCCATCCTTCACGGGATCCTCCTGTCGTCTCCGGCCGGGCCACTTCGCCAGCCGGGCGAAACACTGATTATAGAGAGTCTGCTCGTCGCGCCAGTTTGGCGGTCGCGTTGACGGGCCTCGACCTATCACGCAAACTCCGCGCCCGTGTCATCGCCCCGGACGTTCTATCTGATCGCCCTCGGGGGAACGGCCATGGCCCCGCTTGCCGGGCTCCTGGTGGAACGGGGCGACACGGTCCTCGGATCTGACCTGCCCCTCTACCCTCCGATGTCGGACCGGATCGCCGCCCTCGGCATCCAGGTTCGTCCTGGATTCGACGCGCGAAACCTCCCAGAGGCGGTGGATCGTGTCGTCGTCGGCAACCTGGCCGGGAAGGACAACCCGGAGCTCGTGGAGGCCCTCCGGCGGGGGCTCCCCGTTTCGTCTATGCCCGAGACCCTCCACGACGAATTCCTGGCGGGGCGCCACCCGGTCGTTGTCGCGGGAACCCACGGAAAGACGACGACGACGGCCCTCACCGCCTGGCTCCTCGCCTCGTCCGGCCGGTCCCCCGGCTACCTCGTCGGCGGCGAACCAATGAACCTTCCGGCCCCTTCCACGATCGGAACGGGTGCGGCATTCGTGGTCGAGGGGGATGAGTACTCGACGTCCTGGCGCGACAAGGGCCCTAAGTTCCTTCACTACGCCCCCAGGACGCTAATCCTCACCTCGATCGAGTTCGATCACGCCGACCTCTACCGCGACCTCGATGCCGTCAAGGACGCGTTTCGCAAAGCCGTGGCCCTCGTTCCGCCCGACGGGCTGATCGTCGCGCATGGAGACGACCCGAACGTCCTCGACGTCCTCTCCTCGGCCAGCGCCCCTGTCCTCCGCTACCGCGTCGAGACCGCGGGCGAGCGGACCGGCGACGAAGGTCTCGTCGCCCGACATGTGTCGTTCGGTCCGGAAGGGAGCCGATTCACCGTAGTCGAGAACGGCGAGCCTCTCTTCGAGGCACTAATCCCGCTCGCCGGGCGACACAACGTCGCGAACGCCCTCGGCGCGATCGGAGCCGCACGCCCCTTCGGGCCGGCCCCCCGTGAGCTGTTGGCCGGGCTCGCCTCTTTCGGTGGCGTCCGGCGCCGGCTCGAGGTCCGCGGGACCGAGGGTGGCGTGACGATCGTTGACGATTTCGCCCACCATCCGACCGCGGTCGGCGAGACGATCCGCGGGGCGCGTGGTCGATTTCCCGGTCGGCGCCTCTGGGCCATCTTCGAGCCCCGCTCGATCACCGGGGGACGGGCCGATTTCGCTTCGGCCTACCTCTCGGCGCTCTCGGCGGCCGATGCGGTCGCCGTCGCCCGGCCATTTCACGCGGCCCGGCTCGGGAGCCCCTCCGGTCCCGGCGCGCTCGACACCGGCTGGCTCGCCGCCGAGCTCACCCGGACCGGCACCCTCGCCTTCGACGCGGACAGCGCGGAGTCGATCGCCGAAGGTCTCTTTTCACGCCTCCTTCCGGGCGACGTTGTCCTCGTGATGTCATCGGGGAGCTTCGGCGGGCTCTGCGACAAGCTCCTCGAAGGCCTTCGGGCGCCGAACGGACGATTCTCATAGGATCTCCTCGTTCAGCGTGCCTTCGAAGACGACGCGCGCATCGCCGGTGAGCGTCACGTCCCGGGCGAGGCCCCCGTCGAGCCGGAAGTCGACGACCAGATTCTCACCGGAACGCGTCTCGACCGTAACGGGGGGAGCGGTCCCGCCGCGGCTGGCGGCCACGACAGCCGCCGCCACGACCCCGGAGCCGCACGCGAGCGTCTCGCCTTCCACCCCCCGCTCCCAGCTCCTGATCGCGAGCCTCCCCC
>CALFNC010000097.1 GCA_937902605.1 uncultured Acidobacteriota bacterium
CTCTCATCAAACCGGGCAAAATCCTAGACCTCAGAACCTTGGTCGGGAATAGTGCAAACTGCTCAGTCAGGGGATCAGAAAAGAGGGTCCTTCGACCGAGCGAATCGGCGCAAACGGTCCCAGCGCAGGTCCGGCCGTGCCATCAGGCCCCAGGCGTCAAGACCGTGCAGACCGACGCGCAGATCGGCCCGCCGATGTTGAAGGTCGCGGCGGCCCTGACGTTCTTCACCTGGAGCGGCGCGGGCGCCTTCCCCAGGAGCTGCCAGGCGCACCAGCCGACCATCGAGATTCCGGTCGCGCCGATCGGGTGCCCCTTGGCGATCAGCCCGCCCGAGGTATTGATGCCGCACGCCCCGTCCGGCGCGGCCTTCCCCTCGACCCAGTAGCGCGCTCCCTGTCCGACCTCCGCCTTTCCGATCACCTCGGCTCCAATCGCCCCCATGACGGTGAAACAGTCGTGTACCTCGGCCACGTTCACGTCATCCGGGCAGAGGCCTGCCATCGCGTAGGCCTTCCGCATCGCCTCGAGCGCGCCCGCCGGCCGCAGGACGTCGCGTCCCTCCTTCTTCAGCGGATCGGTCGCCTGGCCGAACCCGGCGAGCCTTACGGTGTCGCGCTTCGCCATGCCGAGACGCGCGAGCCCTTCTTCGGTCGCCAGAACCATCCCTGCCCAGCCGTCTGTGATCTGCGAGCAGTCGTACGTCTTCAGCGGGAGGCCGTCGACGACGTACCGATTGATCCCCTCGATCGCGAGCGCCTTCTCCAGTGTGACGTCGTTCTTCTGCATCTGGGCAAAGGGGTTGCTACGAGCGTTCGCGTACTCCTGGACAGCAATGGCCGCCAGGTCACGTTCGGTCACGCCGTAGGCCTTCATGTAGGCCTCCATCACCTCGGCGAAGAGATGCGGGACGACGGAGACCTTCCCGATCCGCTCGTCGGGGTGGGTGTAAGAGGTGAGTGCCCTGGCGACCAGCGGACCGTCCACCTTCCCCTCGGTGTCGCGCATCTTCTCGAAGCCGACGGCCAGTCCCACCTCCCCCTCGCCGAGGAGGAGCTTGCGGGCCACCGACAGGATCGCCTGCCCGCCGGTGGCGCAGGCGTTCTCCACGGTCTCGATCGGCTTCCCGGAGAGGCCCGGCGTCATCGCCACGAGGCCGGCGAGGAGCCCCTGCTCGTGGAGCGCGATACTGCAGCAGGCGCCGATCGAGGCGACGCCAGCGAGCGCCGGGTCGGCCCCGATCGAGGAGAAGGTCTCGCGGACGGCCGTGTCGACGATCCCGGGGATCGTCATCCCCATCAGCTTCCCGAACTTCGACTGCTGGAAGGCGGCGATGAAGATCTTCTTGGGCATGGGCTCTCCTCCGACGTTTCAGGTTGCGGGTTCGCGGGCCGGAGCGCAAGAAGGGCGCCGGCCAGCGGCTGGAGATCACTCCCCGCGATGGACCAGACGGCGCATCTCCCGAGGACGGAGCTCCAGGCTCACCTCGCCGGCGCGGCCTCGCCGAGTGCCTTCAGGAGGGCGATCTCGAAACGTTCCGGGGCCTCCTGCTGCGGGATGTGGCCGCACCGTTCGACCGGGATCAGCTCCACGTCGGGGAGGAGCGCCGCCATCTTCCGGGCGTAGTCCATGGTCATCAGCTGATCGGAAGCGCCCCAGACCAACCGGACGGGGACTTTCATCTCCCGCAGCTGCTCTTCGCCGAGGAGCCAGGGCCCCATGCTTGCCGCGGCGGCCGCGAGGCGGGCTAGGGGGTTGGTTCCGGCCTGCCGCACCAGGTCGTCGAGGACATTGTCGGGGACGGCCGGGCTGCTCGCGTCCCTCAGCTGCGCCATAGATTCCCGCGCTTCCTCCCGCGTCCTGGGCAGCAGGTTCACGCGGGTGTTCGAGCCCAACAAGGCACCGCCGTTGACGGCGACGACCCGCTCCACCCATTCGGGATGCCGCGCCGCCAGGACCATGGCCATCCAGGCCCCCATGGAGTTGCCCACGACGGTCAACCGGCTCCCCCGGGCCGAGGCCGTGATCACCGCTTCGAGAGCGCCGAAGACGTCGGAAGCCTGGATGGGACCCGTGGACGGGGCGCTGTCGCCGTGGCCGGCCAGGTCAGGAATCACCAGCGTGTACCGCTTCGCCAGGGAATGAGCCACCTGGGCCCAGGTGCCCGCCTGGTGCCCGGCCCCGTGCAGCAGCACCATCACCGGGCCCGATCCCCCCACAAATACCGTCTGGGGGCCCGCGGGCGCCTGTACTACGGTCTTCTTCAGGCCGGCCCGGAGCAGCGATCGCCGCGTTCCCCAGGCGAACACCTCGAGCGGGCGCTTGACGAACAGCCATCCCACGAAGAGACATCCGATGACGAACAGGGCCAGGAGCACCGCCCCCGCGATCCACGATGTCGACATGTGGCCTCCTCTAGACGTTCTGACGGCTTCCTACTCGGTATAGGGACCCCACTGGATGGCGGTGGCGGCCCAGACGAAGCCGAGGCCCGCCCCCACGAACACCACACGCGACCCATCCCTGATCTTCCCGCTCCCCAGCCCCAGCTCGAGGGAGAGCACCTGGTCGTTCTGGCCGAGATGGCCATAGTCATCGAGGTAGGTGCTCTGATCGGGCTTCAGGCCCAGCTCCGCGAGGACGGCATCGTGGGCACTCTTCTTGAAGTGGAGGATGGCGAGATAGTCGATGCCGTTCTCCGGCCATCCCGAGAGCTTCACCGCCTCGCGGATCACCGCGTAGAAATTCGGCATCGTCACCTCGCCGAGTTTCTTCTTGAAGGCCTCCTCGTCTGGCACGACGAAATGGGCGCGCCCGACATCCTCCGGAGCGGGGGGCCAGGCCTTGGCGCCGAGGGCGGGGACGATGCACATCTCGGAAAGGGATCCGTCGCCCCGGAAGGAGGACGCGAGGACGGCGTTCCGACCCGCGTTCTTCCTCAGCACGACGGCCGAGCCGCCGGAACCGATGTCCAGCATGAACCGCGTCTCGGGAACGGAGAGGTCGATGAGGTCGTTGTTGCGGTAGCCCGATACGAGGAGGACGGTGTCGAGCTCGAGGTGCGTCAGCATGAGGGACTTGGCCACGTCGAGGGCGGCCATCATCGAGCCGCACATCGCCTCCATGTCGAAGCTCCAGGCCTTCTTCGCGCCGATCTGGTCGGCCACGTAGAGGCCTGCGAGCCAGCAGGGGTAGTCCTTGTGCTGGCCTCCGCACCAGATCACCAGGTCGACGGCAGCGCCCTCGATGCCCGCGGCGTCGAGGGCCTTGCGGGCGGCCGCCAGGCCCATGAAGGCGGTCGTCTCGCCGGGACCGGCGACGGGCTTAGTCTTCACG
>CALFNC010000098.1 GCA_937902605.1 uncultured Acidobacteriota bacterium
GCCGGGAGAGCCGCCCGCTCCTCTGGAACCCGCAAGTCACCGGCGCTCATCGTCTTGAGCTCGTCGGCCGAGAAGCCGTACATTCTCGTCGCTGTCCGGTTCGCCTCGAGGATGCGGCCATCGCCCGGGCGAACGAACATCAGGCCGTCGTTCGCCTCTTCCATCACCATCCGGAACCGCTCGTCGCGGCGGGCCACGTCCGAAAGGCGGCGGAGGTGCTCGTTGCGCCAAGCGCCGAAGGTGAGGCCGAAAAGGGCGGCGAGAAGGGCCGCGACGAAGAGGACGGCCTCTCTCCGCCGCTCCCTGTACACGGCGAAGGCCTCGCTGCGGTCGATTTTCGCGACGAATCCCCAGTCCGTCCCGGCGATCGGCGTCGTGGCCGTGAGCACCGGCACGCCGCGGTAGTCGAAGTACTCCCCGAACGACGGTTTGCCGTCGATCGCGACGCGGCCGGCGAGGCCGGCTCGATCCGGAGCCGTGAGCGTCATCGGCTCGGCGGGCGAGCTGCGAAGCCGGTTGAGATACATGATCCGTTCCCCGACCCGACGCACCAGAAGGCATTCAGCGGTCTGGGTCGGGGTCGTCTCTCGTTGGACGAAGGGGTAGAGCCACCGGTCCGGATCGACGGAGAGCGCGACCGCGCCGACCGCGGCTCCCGAGGGGCCGCGAACCGGAACGAGAAAGACCAGGGCGGGGGCGCCGCTGGTCTTCCTCGTGAACTCGATCCTTTCCCGTTCGTTCCGCTCCACCAGGGAGGCCGACATCTGCGCCACCGCCTCGTCGATCGTGTCATCGATTCCGGCGCGAACGAGGGCGCGGCCTTCCCCATTCCGGATCGACACGCCGGAGTAGGGGCCGCCGACGACTAGGATGGCGAGGTTCTCGGTCAGGTGCCGTGCCGCAGCTTCCTTGCTCTCGCCGGGCACTCCCGGCAGCAGGGCTCTGGTCGGCGAATCCTCCGCGACGAGGCGGCCGTCGAAGAGCCGCTCTCCGACCCAGGTCTCGATCGCGATCCTGCGGTCGTCTGCCTGGTCCTCGAGGCGGCCCTTCCAGCCGTTGATGGCCGCGGCGCGCTCGTGGTCGAGATAGATATTCAGGCCGACCAGAAGCGCGACGACGGCGACCGAGGCCGCGAGGGCGAGAAACGCATTGCTACCGCTGCTGCCGCGGAGAACGGTTCCTTTGCGCGAAAACACTGTGGGGTCCGCCATCAGGAGTATATCGGCCGCTGCCCTGGCCGGCCCGTTTCAGCGTGCTCTGGGGTATGACCCGAGGACTTTCACGAAACGGCAGCACGTCTTCAGCTCCTCGATCGCTTCGGCGACGTCGGGGTCGGACACGTGGCCGAAGAGGTCGACGAAGAAGACGTACTCCCACGCCTTCGTCTTGCCGGGGCGGGACTCGATCTTGGAGAGGTTGATCCCCCGTTTCGCGAACGGCTCGAGCATCCGGAAGAGAACGCCCGGCTCGTCCTTGACCGAGAATAGGATCGACGTCCGGTCGTTCCCGCTCCGGTCGGTCAGGTCGCGCCCGATGACGAGGAACCGCGTGACGTTGTGCGCCTGGTCCTCGATCCGGTCCTGGACCACCTTCAGGTCGTAGAGCGAGCCGGCAAACTCGCTGGCGATGGCGGCGGCGTTCGGGTCGCCGCCGGCGATCTGCGCGGCGAGCGCCGTGGAGCCGACGTCCACGAGCGGGACACCGGGGAGGTTGGCCGTGAGCCACTTTCGGCACTGTCCGAGCGCCTGCGGGTGCGAGTAGACCTTCTGGATACCGGCGAGAGACCCGGTCCGGGAGAGGAGGTCGTGGGAGATGGGGAGGAGGATCTCGGCCCCGATCTTCAGGTCGCTCTCCACGAACGTGTCGAGCGTGTGGGTGACGACCCCCTCGGTCGAATTCTCCACCGGGACGACGCCATACTGGGTCCGCCCCTTCTCCACGTCGTCGAAGATCACGCCGATCGAGCTCTCGGGCACGAGCTCGGCCGACATGCCGAACTGCTGCATCGCCGCGAGGTGCGTGAAGGTCGCCTTCGGCCCGAGGAAAGCGACGCGCATGGGGGCCTGGAGGCCCACCGACGCGGAGATGATCTCGCGGAAGACCGTCCGGACGGCGTCCGCCGGGAACGGTCCGGTGTTCTGGGCCGCGAGGCGCTCCAGGATCTCCCGCTCCCGGTTCGGGACGTGGAAGCCGAGCTTCTCCCCCTTCTTGACCCTGGCAACCTCCATGACGAGCTCCGCGCGACGATTGAGAAGACGCAAGATCTCGTCGTCGACCGCGTCGATTTGCTTCCGCAGCTCCCCCAGGGGCGATCCGGCTTCTGCCATCGGTGTGCCAGATGGTAGCAAGAGGGGGGCGGCCCCACCCGTGGATTCACGGGAACGTGACGACGGCCGTTCGCCCTTCCTGGACCGTGAAGGATTGAGACCCCCCGGAATCCAGCGTGAGCGCGTACGAACCGGGGGCGACGTTCTGGACGAGGCGGACGGGGAAGTTCAGGGCGAGGCGCCCCGCCTGGCCGAAGACCGTGAAGGGATAGGGGACGCCGCTCGCGGTCAGCAGCGTGGCCTGGGCAGTCCCCGCCGCCAGGGTCTTCGCTCCGGCATGGACCTCGACGTTCCCGCCGGGGGTCAGCCCGACGATGAGCGTCTGGGACGGGACGTTCACCGGCGAGAGGACCGCCGGGGCGTACCCGTTCGCGTCGAGGACGACCGTGTAGGTTCCCGGCTGGACCGACGGGATCTCCCCGCGGCCGTTGCTGTCGAGCGTGACGCCCCCCACGAAAACGGTCCCTGTCCCGCTCTGCACCCGGGCCTGAAGCGAACGGAGAGGGACGCCGAGCAAGCCGTCGCTCGCTTGGACGCCGATCCCGTCCGATCGGCGCCCCTCGAGGGTCACCTGCTGCGTCTCGGAGCCACCCAGCGTGACGCTCTTCGGGTCGAAAAGATAGCCGGCCAGGCGGGCCACGACATTGAACGCTGCGGGATTCAGAGACTCCAGAGAGAACGTCCCGTTGGTGTCGGTGCTCGCGTTGCGGCCCATCCCGCCGCCCCCTAGCCCTCCCCCAGTCGCCTGGGCTTCCGTGCTCGCGGGAGAGGCGGAGACCATCACGTTCGCGAGCGGAAGGCTGGTGCCGGCTTCGACGACGAGGCCGGCAATGCTGCCCTGAGGGACGTCCAGGTCGACCGTCGTGTCGGAGGAGACCGTGACGCTCTTCGAGACGCCCGCCCCCCCGGACGCAGTATCCCGGTAGGCGACGGTGTAGGTCCCGTTCTGGACTCCTGCAATGCTATAGCGGCCGGAGCCGTCGACGGTCCCCGAGTAGGCGAGGCCGGCGCCGCCCCGACCGTTGATCATCACCGCGCCACCGCTCACCGGCTGGCCACCAAGGGTGACCGAGCCGGCGATCGTCGCTCCGGCCGGGTCGAATGCGATCTCGGCATTGACCTGCGTCTGCCCTGACGGGATCTGGACCTCGGCCGTCTTCGTCTGGCTGGAGGTCAGGATGTCCCCGGCGGTGGCCCGGAGCATCAGGATCCCCTCCGGCGCCCCGGAAATTTGGAAACTGCCGTCGACGCCGGAACGGACCGAGTTCGCGAACCCGTCAGCGCCGCTCGCCGACACGAGGACGTTTCCTCGCTTGCCGGCGGCGAGGCCGGTGATGATCCCCTGGACCGTCGCGCCGGCAGCGAGGGATATGACCAAAGCGTCCTGCGACTGACCGGCAGCGAGGACGACCTGCTGCTGACTGCTCGAGGCGTTCCTGAGCGAGGCGGTGACGGTGTACCGCCCCGCGGCGAGGTGGTCGAAGCGGAAGCTCCCGCTCTGGTCGGTCGTCGTCCCTTCGCTGGCGATCCCGCCCCGTCCCATTGGGCCGCCGTCGGACGCCGCGACGAGGGCCACCTGCGCGCCGGCGAGCGGCTGATTCCCCGCGTCCGCGACCAGGCCCGAGATGTGGCTCCCCGGCGAGAGCGCGATCTTAACGGTCCCCCCGGTCACCTTCACGTCTGCGGTCTCGGAGCCGTCCGCATAGTCGGGGTGCTTGGCGGTGATCGAGTACTTGCCCGGGGCGATGCCGTCCATCTGGAATGCGCCGTCGGCGTCCGTCGTTGGGCCGCTGTCGTCGGCTTGGGGGAGGCCGATCCTCATGGCTGCTCCTGGAGCTCCCGTGGCAGCCGTTGAGACCAGCACGTTGGGAACTCCGCGGCCTGACTGGGAATCCACCACCTTGCCCGTGAGGGTCGCGCCAGGGGAGACCTTCACTGTGATCCCGGGTCGCTCTGACCCCTCGGGGACCGTGATTCCCCCGACGCGGGCCGTCTGGTACCCCAGCGCCTCGACGTTCACCTCCCAGTTGCCCGGGGGCACGTTCTCGAGGGCGAAGGACCCGTCCTCGGCGTGGACCACGACTCTTTCGCCCGCGCCGCCAATCCCGAGCTGCTGCGCTGCTCCCCGCGCCACCATGCGGATCACCTGACCGCCGCCCCCCTGCCCTGTGGAACGGTCCATGTCGTACCAGACCTGGAAGTCCACGACCGGCTTGCCGGAACCGGCGTCGATCGCATTCCCGGTGATCCGGCCCGGCGCCGGCAGCAGCAGCTCGATCCCATCGGTAGGCGCGGAGACGCCGCTCCGGACGACCCGGGGCATGGCGGACGGCTCGATGAGGAGTAGGTCGTAGCTCTGTCCCGGTTTCAGGCCGTCGAGGACGAAGAGCCCGTCCGGACCTGTCGGCTGCTGGCCGGCCGAGAGGGCCAGTCCGCCCCTTCCCCCCGGAGGCCTGGTCATGACGATGCGTCCCGCGAGCGGAGTCCCGTCCTTCAGCTTCACGAAACCGGCGATGGCCGCGCCGGGGACGAGGAAGACCTCGACCGGTTTGGGCGCCTCGCCCCGCACCAGCTTGAGCGGCGAGACCGTCTCCGTCGCGTATCCCGAACGCTGTACCTGGAGCTGGTAGTCCCCCGGCGAGAGGCCCCGGAAGGTGAACGAACCGTCGCCGCCCGTCTTCTCGCTTTCGGGGCGCCCGGCCATCGGTCCCGCCAGGTTGAGCATCATTCCTCCCCGGGCGTTGCCGAAGGACCGGACCTGTGTGAGCGTGACCTCCGCCCCTGGGACACCTTCTTGCTTCTCGTCCTTCACGATCCCGGAGAGGACCATCCCCTGCCGGAGAACGACGGTCAAACCCGAGCGGACGGTCCCGGGCGGGAGGCTCAGCCCGGCGAGGGCACCGGCCTCGTAGCTCGGGTGGTTCACCGTCAGGCGCAGGTTGTCTCCCGACCGAAGGCGGGATGCGCGGAAGGCGCCATTTGAGCTGGAAACGAAAGCGGTCTCCTCCTGGCCGGCCAGGCCGCGCAGGAACGACCTGATCCCGGTCTGGGTGGCCGGCGAGAGGGAGCCTTTCGCCCCGGCGACCGGCGCGCCGGTCTCGTCCACGACCTTGCCGGAGATCGACACTCCCGGCGTCAGGGGCAGGTCGAGCTTCCGGATCTCTCCCGCGCGGACGACCACGCCGCTCTTCTCCCAGGGCGTGTACCTGGGTTCGTCGCCGCGGACCTGGAACCGGCCGGGTACGAAGTTCCGGAGGAGGTAGCGGCCGTCCGCCCCGGACCGGGTCGAAAGGAGGCCTCTCGGTCCAAGGGCCGTGACCTTGGCCCTGGGGACCGGCTTCCCATTTACGGCGTTGACCACGCGGCCCTCCAGGCGGGCGCCGGGCGTGAGGTTCGCCGTCACCGGGTTGGCCGACGCGCGGGCGCCGAGGATCTCAGCGAATCCGGCGTCACCGCCGTCAGCGAGGAGGGTACCGGTCCCGGCAGGGACCTCCTTCAGGACGAACGACCCGTCCGCTCCGGTCTCGACCCATCGGGTCTTCCCAAGCGCTTCGAACCGGACGAGAACGCCACCTGCGGGGGTCTGCCGATCGCTCTTCCGGATGGTTCCCACGATCGACCCCGCGGCGCGCGCGATCATCGGCGAGGCAATTGCGATCGGAAGAGCACACGTCTGAACTCCAGTCACGCCAA
>CALFNC010000099.1 GCA_937902605.1 uncultured Acidobacteriota bacterium
AGGCGTTCCTGGCGCGCAAGGAAAAGTAGGTGACTCTCCGTATTGGGCATGGATTCGACGCTCACCGCCTCGTCCCGGGGAGGCCGTGCATTCTGGGCGGGGTCGTCGTGGACTCCGATTCCGGCCCCGAGGGGCACTCGGACGGCGACGCCGTTCTCCATGCTCTCGCGGACGCCCTCCTCGGGGCAGCGGCTGCAGGAGACCTCGGGTCGATGTTCGGGGAGAGCCGACCGGAATGGAGGGGGGCCGCCTCGTCGCGATTCGTCGAGGAGGTCCTCGTCCAGACCGGGCGCCCGAAGGTCCTCAACGTCGATGTCACGGTCGTGGGGCTCCGTCCCCGTCTTGCCCCTTATCGGGAGGCGATCCGCTCCCGAATCGCCGAATTGCTGGGGATCACCGTCGGTCAGGTCTCCGTTAAAGCCTCTTCCGGTAACGGGTTGACTGATTTCGGGAAGGGGGACGGGGTGGCTGCCTCGGTCATTCTCCTGGCCGAGATCGGGAGCTGAGACCATGGTCATCGCCGGGTTTCACCCAGTTCGGGAGGCGTTCGAGCGCCGCCCGAAGTCGGTCGAGGCGCTCTTCCTGCAACGGGGGAGGCGCGACTCCCGGATGGCGGACCTCGAGGCTCTCGCCCGCCGGCACGACATCCCAGTTCGCATCGTCCCGCGCGAGGAGCTGGACCGGATGGCGCCACGGGCTCACAACGGCGTGGCAGCCAGGATCGCCATTCGCGTGTACGACGAGCTCGGGATCTGTCTCGCAGGGGAAAAAGGAAGCCGCCTGGCTCTCTTTCTCGACGAGGTGACCGACCCGGGAAACCTGGGGGCGATCCTTCGGTCGGCCGCTGCCCTCGGGGCCGCCGTGGTAGTACCAGAGCGTCACGCGGCTCCCCTCTCGGACGTCGTGTTCAAGGCCTCGGCCGGGGCGGTCGAGAGGGTCCGGATCGGGCGGGTCGGGAACGCCTCCCGCTTTCTGAAGGATGCGAAAGACGCTGGGTTCTGGGTGTTTGGCGCCGATGCTTCGGGGGACCCGGTCTCCACGGTGGACCTGACCGGAGACGTGCTCCTGTGCCTAGGGTCGGAGGGAGAAGGGCTCCGCCGCCTCACCCGGGAGGGTTGCGACCGGCTGGTCTCGATCCCGATGGCCGGGGCAGCCGGCTCCCTGAACGTTTCGGTCGCCGCCGGGATCTTCCTTTATGAAATCCGTCGACAGAAGGGGGGAGCGGGAAGTGCCGGCACGAAAATGGCTTGACCCCCCGGCCGTGGCTGCCATAGAATCAAGTTTCGCGCTTTCTCCGGAAGCGCCCGCCCATGCCCCTGAGGGGATTCCCTCGTTCCAAAGGCGTCATGGGCGAGTTCTCTCCGGAAGAGCGGGAGGCGCTGGCGTAGCTCAATTGGCAGAGCAGCCGATTTGTAATCGGCAGGTTGCGGGTTCAAGTCCCATCGCCAGCTCCACGGTGAGCCTCCGGGGGCCGGAGAACGGGATCAACG
>CALFNC010000100.1 GCA_937902605.1 uncultured Acidobacteriota bacterium
CGCTTTTCGTCCGCCCCGAAGAGCGACGCTCCTACGACCCGGTCTCCCGCTGTGAGCTTGAGGCCCAGGACGCCGCGGCCCGGGCCCGAGAGGACCGGGACCTCCGAGGAGTCGAACAGGATCGCGCGCCCCGATTCCGAGGCGAGCGCCACGACGTCTCCGTCCGCGCAGGGAGCCACGAAAACGACTTCGTCCCCTTCCGCCGGCTTAGCGTAGCGCCGACCGGAGCGCGTCGTCGCCTCGCGGAACGTGTCGAGCGAGAGCCGGAGGACCAGCCCGGAGCGCATGGCGGCCAGGAGGACGACCCCCTCCGGCTCCGTGACGCGCGGGTCGAGCGACAACGCGGTGACGACCTTCTCGCCGTCGCTGAACTTGAAGAGCTTCTGCACCGGCTCGCCGTAGCCCGTGGAGGGAGGGACGTCGTTCAGCCGTAGGACGTAGGCCGAGCCGCGATTCGAGAGAAGGACCGCTAGCTCTTTCGTCGACCCCTGCAGGACCACCTGGACGGAGTCGCCCTCGCGCAGCCGCGTCTGGTTCGGGTCCTTCAGCTCCCGCTGCCTCTTGATCCAGCCGTCGGCCGTCAGGACCGCGTAGGTCTCCTCGTACTGGATGAAGGCATCCTCGTCGTACTCCGGCTCGTCGGTTCCGGCCGCCACCTTAGTCCGGCGCTTCTCGAGCCCGAGCGTCCTTATGAGCCCCCGCAGCTCCACCAGCTCACGCTGGACGACGCCCCAGAGCTGCGCTCCCGACTTGAGGATCGCATCGATCTTCGCCGCCTCGGCCTTCTTTTCGCGCAGCTCCTTCCGGATCGCCTCGATCTCGATCCTGGCGAGGCGGTAGAGCTTCGTCTCGAGGATGGCGTCCGCCTGCTCGGCGTCGAGGCCGAACCGCTTGATCAGCTTCGCCGCGGAGTCGGCCTTCCCGTCCGAGGCCCGGATGATCCGGATCGCCTCGTCGAGCCCGTCGAAGATCAGGACGAACCCCTCGAGCAGGTGGATCCGCGTGCGGAGGTCCTCCAGCTCGAACTCGAAGCGGCGCCGGACCGTTGCGAACCGGAAGTCGAGGAAGTGGCGGAGGATCGCCTTCAGCCCTAGCCGCGCGGGCTCGGCCACCTCGGGGTTCGCCGTCGGAACGAGGCAGGTGAGGTTCACCGGCACCGTCGTCTGGAGCGGCGTGTGCTTGTAGAGGTACGTCATCACGAGCGCCGGGTCGGTGTCGCGCTTGAGCTCGAGGACGATTCGGACGTCGTCGGTCGACTCGTCGCGGACGTCTACGAGCGCTGCGAGCTTCCGCGAGATGATCACCTCGGCGATCTTCTCCACGAGCGACGCCTTCGCGACGCCGTATGGGACCGACGTGATGACGACCGTCACCACGCCGCGCCCCTTCTCCTCCATCCGGTACTCGCCTCGGAGCTTGAGCGTCCCCTGGCCGCTCTCGTAGATCTCCCGCAGCTCCAGCTTGCTCGACAGAAGCAGCCCTCCGGTCGGGAAGTCGGGTCCCTTGATCTGCTTGAGGGGGTCGGCGTCCACGTCGTCGATCGCCGCGATGGCGGCGTCGAGGACCTCCGCCGGGTTGTGGGGCGGGATCGAGGTCGCCATCCCCACCGCGATGCCGGTCGCGCCGTTGACCAGGAGATTCGGGAACCGGGCCGGAAGGACGATCGGCTCGGAATGGACGCCGTCGAAGTTGGGACGCCAGTCGACTGTCTTCTTCCGGATCTCGGAGAGAAGCTCCATCGCGAGCGGGCGAAGCCGGGCTTCCGTGTACCGGTACGCCGCGGCGGCATCCCCGTCGAGGGAGCCGAAATTGCCGTGCCCGTCCACGAGCGGCGCCCGGAGCGAGAACGGCTGGGCCATCCGGACCATCGCGTCGTAGATCGCGACGTCCCCGTGCGGGTGGTACTTCCCGATCACGTCGCCCACCACCGACGCGGATTTCTTGAACTTCGCGTCCGGCGTCAGGTGAAGGTTCTGGTACATCGCGAACAGGATCCGCCGCTGGACCGGCTTCAGACCGTCGCGCACGTCGGGGAGGGCCCTCGACGTGATGACCGAGAGGGCATAGTTCAGGTAGAGGCGGCGCGCCTCCTCCGGGAGGGCGACCTCCGCCTCGAATGCGAGGGCCTGCTGGGCCCCGCCCGGGGTCCGTCGTTTCGCCATCTGCCGTCCCGATCCCGATCCGGGCGATGAGCCCGGCTACCGGGCGGTCTTCTGGGCCTTCTTCGGCGAGCCCAGCGCCGCGAGCAGCGCCGCGCCGAGGTTCGAGACCCCGTTCTCGTCGCTCTTTTCGCGACGGTCGCTCTCCTCGCGATACTTCCTTAGCTCGCCGCGGTCGGCCTCGTCTTTC
>CALFNC010000101.1 GCA_937902605.1 uncultured Acidobacteriota bacterium
CTTCACGACGGACGCGGGCTGTGCGGCCGGCGCAGGCCGGTCGAGCGCGACGAGCCCCTGGGCGATGAGCTGTTCCAACGCGTCTGCCGTGATGCCCATCGGACCGACCTGTTTCAGGATCTCGCCGGCTGACGACCTGCCGTCGATCATGATGAGGAGCGTTCGAAGGGTCGGGGGAAGCTGGCTCCTCCGGGTTTGAATCTCCTCCCGTCCCTTCTCCGTCTTGACATAGATCTCTTGCGGATTCATGTCTCCTCCATCGAATGGTTCGATTATTGAGCTGAACAGGCCGGTTCCGGTCAAGAAACGTTCTGGACTGGCGGGGGGCGCCGGTGACCGTGCCCGAGCCCGGATGGCCGGTTCCGCCCGGGGCGAGTACGATTAGGCATTCCACGGGTTCGAAAGGACGCTCACGATGTCACCTTCCCGAGCCGGACGCTCCCTAGTCCTCGCAGCTCTGCTCCTTACTCTCCTCTCGACGACGGGGGAGGCCGTGGCCGCGCTTCCCGTCAACGCCGGGTTCGAGACGGCGGGGGCGGGGCGGCTCCCCCAGGGGTGGAGCGTCGCCGGGGACGCAGATCAGACTGAGCGTGTGTCCGTCGACGACGGGGTCGCCCGGACCGGCAAGCGGAGCCTGAAGATCGAGCACGCCACCCCGGGAGAGACGGTCGTCTCGTCGGAGCCACTGACCCTTGCGATCGGCCACGTCTACCGGTTGACGGGTTGGATCCGGACGCGGAAGGCCTTCTCCGATCCGCTAGCGCGTTACCCCACCGCACTACCCGCCTGCCTGGCGATGGAGTCGTTCCCGTTTACCAACCAGAGTCCTTCGGTCGGGGGCGATGCGACGTGGACGAGGGTCGAAACGATGTTCGTGGCGACCGCCTCGACGGACCGGGTGAGGCTCGTCCTGGGCCGGAACGGACCCGCGACCGGCACGGCGTGGTTCGACGACGTCGCGGTCGACGAGGTGACCGACATCCGCGAGTTCATCCCGATGGAGACGGTTCGCTGGTCGGGCGAGGGTTATCGATACGACGACGGCGGCTGGACGTTCGTCCACATCGAAGGGGAGCCGTACGGGCGCGGACACCAGTACGGGTCGCTCGTCCCGGAGGAGATCGTGGCGTACATCGCCAAGCTGTCGAACGTGGAGAACGCGAAGGATCCGGCGGCAGGCTGGAACGCGCTCCGCCTCCTCGCCGACACCGTCTTCCTGAGGGGGTTCGACGAGGAGTACCTGACGGAGATGAAGGGGATCGCGGACGGAGCGGCGACGGCGGGCGCGAAAGTCGACGGCCGCCCGGTCGACCTCCTCGACATCGTGACGGTCAACTCCGCGGTGGACATCTCCCAGCTGCAGTCGGCGTTGAAGGTCACGCCCCACGCCCTCACCGGACAGAGCTTCCTGTCGCCCGCGGACGAGATGAAAATTCCCGACGACCGGCACAAGTGCTCCGCCATCGCCGCGACCGGCCCGGCGACGAAGAGCGGGCGGGTCGTCTTCGGGCAGCTCTTCATGTGGTCCGGGTACACCGGGGTCCATTTCAACGTCATCTGCGACGTCGTGCCGTCGAAGGGGCACCGCCTCGTCTACGAGACCTTTCCGGGTGGCATTCACTCGGGGACCGACTTCTACGTCAATTCGGCAGGAATCGTGATCGGCGAGACGACGGTCGCTCAGACGCCATTCGAGCGGACCGGGACACCGCAGAGCAACCGGATTCGCCGCGCCGCGCAGTACGCCAGCTCGATCGACGACGTCGCTCAGATCCTCACCGAGAAGAACAACGGTCTCTACACCAACGACTGGCTGATCGCGGACGTGAAGACCGACGAGACCGCCGTCCTCCTCCTCGGGACGAAGGAGCACCGGCTGTGGCGCTCGAGAGACCGGCCCGCTCCGTTCGGGAGCCCGGGATTCCTCTCCTCGAACAACAACGCCCGCGACGAGGCGGTCCGGCGCGAGTACGCGGTTCAGGCCGAGGACGCCCCGTCGGACGTGGTCTTCTCGCCGTCGAACCGGGACCTGGCGTTCCAGGAGTTCTACGTGCGGACCAAGGGGAGAATCGACGTGGAGGCCACGACACGGCTTTTCGCCTCGTCGCCGATCGAAAGGCCCCACGCCTGCGACGGGAAGGTGACGACGTCGGAGATGGCCGAGAAGCTCGTCTTCCTCGCACACTACGGGAAGACGACGCTGCGTGAGAAGTTCCCCGCTCGGGACAACAGGAGGATGCCGGACCTCCCGGGAGCATTCCCGCACCTGACGCTCGGCTACACGGCGGCCAGTCCCGTCTGGATCACCGAGAAGCTCAAGGAGGCTCGGACGGCCGGCGCTTCGGCGGCGGTGGCCAACAAAGAACCTGCGAAGCCGGACCTCGGGCCGGTGGCAGCCCGCTACGCTGTGAAGAAAGACCGGCTCTGGCGCGGCTCCGTCTTTCCGGCCTCCGACGCGGACGCGTGGCTCGTGAGCGGAGGAGCAGCCTACTGGCAGCTTCTGCACGGCCTCCCGGACGCGGCGGAGAAGGCCGCCGTGACGCTCCGCGACGAGCTGGCCGCGCTGAACGCCCGCTACCTCTGGATCTCTAACCGGGAGGGGGACCTCGCGCCCGCCAGCGCAACCCATTCTTACACCCGGT
>CALFNC010000102.1 GCA_937902605.1 uncultured Acidobacteriota bacterium
GCGACGCTCGCGCGGGTGCAAGGCTCGCCGCCACTGGAACGGACGGGGGCGGCACGGCGGGGGGCGGCGCCGGGAAGCCCGGCAGGGCGTCGGGGGCATTCCTCACGGCCTCGAGGGCCGACTGCGCCACGAGCGGGATCTCCTCCCGCTTCTCCCGGCGCTCGCTGGTCTGGAAGAGGTCACCGGCCGAGATCTCGAGCGGTGCGGCATCCGCGGCTGGAGGCCCGGCGGGCAAGGGCGCCTCGGCGGTCGGAGGTCTACCTTCCAGGGGTCTCGGCTCCGACACGGCGTCGCCGGGGGCCTCGTCGGGCGGCTCAGGCGAGAACGCTGGTGCCGGGATCGTCCCGATCCCCGTGTCGAGAAGGGTGGTCCGTTCGGACGGCTGGTCCGGCGGGATCACCCGGAAGCCGATGACGGCGGCCCCGAGCTGGATGGTCTCCTTGTCGACGAGCCGGGTCTCGTTCAGGATCCTCTTCCCGCCGGCGAACGTCCCATTGGAGGAGTTCAGGTCCTTCAGGATGGCATTTCCCCGCTCGAACGTGAGCAGCGCGTGAGACCGGGAGACCGACTCGTGCTCCACCCGGAGAGTCGCCGTCCGGCTGCGACCCAGGGTCACCTCGCCCTCCCCGAATTCAATGTCCCGCCCGCCCAATGTCAGGACATAGCGCCAGCGTCCGTCGCTCACGACAACGGATTCTAGCCGCTCGCCAGATTTCGCCCGGGACCCAAAACAGCGAGCTGGTTTCCGCCCAGGAGGAAGCGCCGGTAGGCGATGGTCCGGAGCCCCGCGGCCGCCGCCGCCCGCTCGAGCCCCGAGCGCGACAGGAGAGCCTCGTGCTCCTTTGCCGCATGCCGGGAGAGGAGCCCAGCGGCTGCGCCGAATACGAGCGGAAGACGGCCGACCGGATGCGGCGTGGTGACGATGAGGCGGCCGTCCCCACGGAGGAGGGAGCCTGCGCGCCGGAGAGCCGCGGCTGGGTCGGGAAGGTGCTCGAGAAGCGCCAGCATCAGGATCGTCGCGAACGGCCCGGCCGCGCGAAGGGACTCCGGCGGCTCTGAGGCCGAGACGTCCCAGTCGACGAACGGAACCGACGGGAAGCGGGCGCGATTGAGGCCGAGGACCTCCGGATTCCGGTCGCACCCCGTGTACGACGGAACCGTTCCGGGAAGGTCGGTCAGGCCGCAGCCGATGTCCAGGATCGGTCCACCACCCTCCTCCAGATACGGCCGGACCGCGTCCAGCCGCGCCCGCTGCACGCGGCGCGTCAGGAGACCATAGAATCGCGCGGTACGCTCCGTTCGTCCCTTCATGGTCCGGAGGTTAATCGAAGACCGGCTTGCCCGATTGACTCGGATAGTCTAGGGGCATGCACGCAGCCATCGCCGTCGTGGTCCGCCCGGCCCGTCCCGCCGACGCCCGCCTCGTGGTCGACCTGATCCGGGAGCTGGCCGCCTACGAGAAGCTCTCGGACGAGTGCCACGCCGACGTGGAGACGCTGACCGAGCACCTCTTCGGCGCCAAGGCGTACGCCGAGGTCCTGATCGGATGCCTCGACGGCACGCCGGCCGGGTTCGCCCTCTTTTTTCACAACTACTCGACCTTCCTCACGAAGCCGGGGATCTACCTCGAGGATCTCTTCGTCAAGCCCGAATACCGGGACTTCGGCGTCGGCAAAGCGCTCCTCACGGAGCTGGCCCGCATCGCCGTGGCCCGCGGGTGCGGACGGCTGGAGTGGAGCGTCCTCGAGTGGAATTCTCCCGCCATCGGGTTCTACCTCAAGCTGGGCGCCGTGCCGATGGAGGAGTGGCAGGTCTACCGGCTGACCGGCGAGGCGCTCCAGGCCCTCGGAACGCCGCTGCCCGCCGGCGCTGCGTGAGGAGCGCGGCGGCGATGCCGAGGCAGGAGCCGTGAAAGCCAGGCCCGTTCCTTGCTCCCCCTCGCTCCTCGTCGTCAGGACGAGGCACGCGCTCGATCTCCAGAGAGCCAGGATCGAGTCCGCGCTCGCCCACCCCGACGGGACCTCCGTACACGACATCCGCGTGGCCCTCCGGCGGACGGCCGCCCTGTCGAGAGTCTCGAAAGGGATCCCCGCGAATGGGGCCGGGAACGCCCTCGCCAAAGAGGCCCGCGAGATTCGGAAGCTTCTGACGGAGCGGCGGACGCGCGAGGTGCTCGTGGCCCGGCTGAAGGAACGGTTCGCGGAGGACGGGCGGCGACACGCGCTGGCCCTCGGGGCCGCACGGAAGCTCGAGGCCGGGGCGGGGACGGATCCAGGACCCGCCGATTCCCAGTTCGAGCGGTCGGTCGCCCGACTGCGGCGCTGCTTCGAGACGAGGGACCGGGACCTGGGGGCGCTGCTCTCATCGGGAAAGTGGGCCATAGCCGCCGACCGGGCGCTGCGACGCCGGGCGTCGCGCCGGATCGGAAGGCTCGTGCGCCGGCTTGCAGAGATGGGGGTCCCCGACCGGCGGACGCTCCATCCGTTCCGTATCGCGGCCAAGAGGTTGCGCTACGCCCTGGAGCTACTCGAGGAGTCGGTGCCGGGGGCGACGCCGCTCCTCCGCGAGCTCAGACATTTCCAGGAGCTGTCCGGCGACGCCCACGACCGGATCGAGCTCGTCCATGCTATTCGCCACGCCGCTTCGGGAGTCCTTGCCTTCAGGGAGCTGCTCGGGCCCCTCGAGTTGGATGCCCGGCGCGCTGTGCGAACATCCACGGGGTTGGCGTCGACGCTCCTTCGCCGCCTCGAGGCCGTCTCCGCCACCCTTCCGACGTGAACGCCCGGAAAGGACTGCTTCGCGCACCATGATCAGACGGCTCCTTCTCGTCGCCTCCCTCCTCACCAGCCAGCTCGTCGCTAGCCATCTCCTCTCGGGCGCCGAGCCGCCTCCCCTGCGTCGCGTCGTCGTCGTCTCGTTCGACGGCGTGGGCGGCCGCGCCCTCTGGCGCGAGGCGAAGCAGGGAACGTTCGGGCCCGACGGCTTCCTGAGAGCCGAAAGGACCGGCACCTCCGCCGAGCGGATGGAGGTCGTGACGCCATCCCTGACGTCGGTCTCGCACGCCGCGCTCTCCGCCGGAGCTCCCCCGTCGTCTACCGGAATCGTGGCGAACATGTTCCATCCGGCCACTGCCGCGCTAAGGGACCGGGTCAGCGGCTTCGACACCGAGTCGGGTGTCGAGACGATCTGGGAAGCGGCGGCCCGGCAGGGGAAGCGTGTGGCCTCCCTCGCCTGGCCGGGCGCCTCCCAGGCCTCTGCTCGAACCCGGACCCCCGTTGGCCTCCGCTGGGCGGACCCCCAGTGGCGCTCTTTCACATGGAAGGGCACTGCCGCCGATGTGGGATTTGAGGACGCCCTCCTCTCGCTCCCGCCCGAGCAGGCTTCCTTCTCCCCTCCCAAGGTGCTGCCGGTCCATTCCGCCTCTTCCCCGGGTGGGGCGCTCGACCAACTCCGGTTCGTCGCCGTCGACACGTCCGACGACGGCCGGAAGAACTACGACCTCCTCCTCGTCCTTCGAGCGGACGGCTCAGTCGCCGCTCGGGCGCGGCCCGGCGAGTGGTTCCCGCTGAGCGAACACCGGACCGAGGACCGCGGGGACCGCGACGTCCTTGTAGGGCGGTGGTGCAAGCTGCTCGCCCTCACGCCCGATCTCTCCGGAATCCGGGTGTACATCGGCTCGGAGGGGCGCTCCTTCGCTTCGCCCGACGACTTCCGCCGGACCCTCGACCGGGAGGCCGGCTTCTGGCCGGGCCCCCCCGATGACGCCCTCCTCTCGGAGGAGCCGGACACTCGGACTTTCGTCGAGCAGGCGGCCCGGTTCGCCGGTTTCTTCCAGAGGGCCTTCTCGGTCGCCGATCGCCGGGGCGACTGGGACCTCCTCCTCGCCTATGTCCCCTGCGTCGACGAGGCCGAGCACGCGCTCCTCCTCGCCGACCCCAAACAGGCCGGGTACACGCCCGACCGGGCGGCGCTCGCCGCCGCGGCGCTTCGCGAGGTCTGGAAGATCGCGGATGAGACCGCGGCGGCCTACCTCTCGTTCGCCGGCCGGGGGGACGTCTTCCTCGTCTCCGACCACGGGATGCGACCAGTCTCGCGTTCGTTCCTGCTCCAGGAGCTCCTACGCCGAAGAGGGTTCCTGGAAACCGTCCCGGGACCCCGCGGACGTCTCGTGACGGCCCCCGGATCGAGGGTTGACGCCGTCACCGCCGGAGCGGTCGGCTACGTCGTCGTGAATCGGGCCGGCATTCTCCGCGACGGCACGGTCCCGGCTGGCGAGGCCGAACTCCTTGTCCGCGACGTGGCGGCCGCCCT
>CALFNC010000103.1 GCA_937902605.1 uncultured Acidobacteriota bacterium
GAGATATTGGCGTGACTGGAGTTCAGACGTGTGCTCTTCCGATCTGCTTTCCCGCCGGGTCGAAGGCTGTGTGGCAGGTGGTGCAGAGCGGCGCCCAGGCCGCGTGACATGCGCTGCACGAGAGGGGTTCGTGCCCCTTCAGCGTGTGGTTCCGGTCGCGCGGCGTCTGCTTCACCGGGACCGGCTTCCCGTCGCTCTTCCGGAAGAGGACCCACCCTTTGCCGCCGGGCCCGGGGCGTAGGTTCCAGACGGGAGTCCCCCGCTTTCCGAGCCGGACCGCCTCACCTCCCGACCGGGACTCCTTCCTCATCCGGAGGAGGTCGCCGGAGATCGGGTCCTCCACCCGGTCCCAGGCCGTCTCGCCTTCCGGCCCGACCGGCCCGTGACACGCCTCGCAGCTGATCTCCACCTGCTGCTCCTTGTGCGCGTGCCGCGTCCCGTTCCCCATCAGGTCGGTGTGCAGGTGGCAGTCGACACAGCCGAGGCCGGAGGCGAGATGGACGTCGGCCGATGTCCGGCAGACGGGCCGTCCGTCCTCCAACATCTCGGACGCGCACATCTCGCGCTGATTCGGCTCGACCTCGTAGAGCCCCTGGTACGTGAGGGAGATCCGCCCACTCCGGCTGTGGCACCCGAAACAGCGGTCGTCGGCGATCCGGCTGTCGACCGGAGGATGCGGACGCCTCTCCCCCTCTTTCCTCCTCGCCACGTGACACGCCGCGCATCCCGACCCGTTTCCCCGGATCGCGTCGTCACGGCTGCCTCGCCGCGTTCCCAGGTGGCATCCGGCGCAGAGCTTCCGGAGGTGATCCTCGGCCGGCGTCGGGTCGCTCCGGGAGATGAGCATCGCCAACGTGTTCGTTTCGGCGTCGGCGCTCTCGGGGAAGGGGATCTCGCCGAACGCAAAGCGGTCCACCCCGATGATCCCGCTTCCGCGCGCCATCAGGGACGACGCGACCCGCTCCGCTTCGCGCGGGTGACACCCGATCCGCCCGCACGTCGACGCGACGGACGAAAGGGCCCCCGGCTCGGGCTCCATCCCCGCGTGAGCCCTCACCTTGTCGAAGGAGAGCGGATTGCCCAGGTGGCAGGAGGCGCAGCCCAGGGACACGCGAGCATGAGCGCCCCCTGGGTCCTCGTCCGGACGAACGTGGCACGACACGCAGCGTTCCACCGCCCCGCCAGCCCTCGAAGGCCCGCTCCCGAGCTGGCGGACGCGAGCAGACTCCCTCGCCGCGGAGGCGAGGAGCGCAGCGAGGGCGAAGAGGAGCGCCGTGACGAGCGCACCGGTGCGGTACATCTCACCGCCCGCCAGCGAGGAGCAGGATCCGGACCGAGAAGGCGATCCAGGCGAGGACGAGCGTCCCGAGGGCGGCGAGGACGCCCCCCCTCATCCTCCCGGTAGAGGCGCGGAGGGCTCCGAGGAGGGTGACGAGAAGGAGCGGCACGCCCCAGCCGAGGGCGACGGGAAGGTCGACGAGCATCCCCTGCAGCCCGAGCAGCGCCCAGGGCCCCAGGAGGACGCCGCGCCCCGGGGGCGGGGGACCGAGCGGAAGGGAAAGCAAGCCGGCGGCTCCGACCGAGACGAGCGTCGCGAGGGTAGCCGGACGGGTGCCCGGCCAGACGAGCCGAGCGTGCTCGATCGTGAAGAGAAGGACGAGGATCGAGACCGTCCCCGCGTGATGGAGCGCGACCGCCCCGAGGCTCTCGTGCACCCCTCCCAGGACGAAGGCCGCGAGACCTTGTCCCACGACGGGGATCGACGCCATCAGGCCGCGCCAGACGTCGCCGGCGGCCCTGGCCTCGGCATCCCCGCGGAGGACGAAGCCCCCGAGCAGCACGAGGAGGAGGAGCGGCACCAGCGCGACCGCGCGCCACCAGGCGCCAAGGCCGAGCTGGCCCTCGGTCCTCCGCCATGCCACCTGGACGACGTGGATGAGCGTCGCTCCAAGGACAGCGAAGCTGGACCACACGTGCAAGCCTCGGAGGAACGACCCTAAAGGGACAGCCCCGACGATCGTCTCGAGGCTCAGGAGCGGAGAAACCGGGTCGTAGTGCGGGACGAGGGCGGCGCCGCTGAGGAGCGAGACGGCAAGAAATGAGTACGCCAGCTTGCCGAAGTTCCCCGAGGGCCGCGCGGGAGCCTCCGCCTCGGGGGTCAGATCCGCGCGATCCACCGGTCGCCCCTCTTCTCGAGGACCGCGCGAGCTAGCGGCCGCCTGGCCGGTCCCGACGTCACTCGCCCGTCGGCGTCGAACCGGCTCCCGTGACAGGGACACGCGAACCCGCCAGCGGGGCGCGGCGCGACCCGGCAGCTGAGGTGCGTGCACTCGAGGGAGAGAGCCTTCGGGACGGACGGCGTCCCCGTCAGGAAGAGCCCGCCGGAGGCAAACCCCTCACCGGTCGAGAGGCGCGCGAGGAGGTCCGGGGTCAGCTCGACCTCCCGGCTCTCTCCCCGCGCCGGCCGGAGGGACTTCCAGAGGAGCCCGACCCCGAGGGCCGCGAGCCCGATTCCCATCCAGCGCCAGACTTCGCCGAGGAAGTCGCGCCGGGAGCTCATTCGATGCCGAGTTCGTGCATCCGCCGCCAGAGCGTGCTCCGGCTGATGCCGAGGGCCTTCGCGGCGAGGCTCCGGTTCCACCGGTTGAACGAGAGCGCCTCGACAATCCGCTTCCGGTCGGGATCGGCCTCGTCGGCGACCAGGGCCGGACTCGACGCTGGGAACGCCCCGGCTCCAGTCACCTCCAGGCTCAGCTCCGGCGGCAGGTCCTCGATCTGGATCGTCTGGCCCGTGCAAAGCGTGACGGCATATTCGAGGGTGTTCTCCAATTCGCGGACGTTTCCGGGCCAGGGGTAGCGCTCCAGCACCGCGAGGGTGTCTTGAGAGATGCGGAGAGACCGCCCCGCTCTACCGCTGATGTGCGCGAGGAGGTGGGGGGCGATGAGGGCGATGTCCTCGGGCCGCTCGCGGAGCGGCGGGATCCGGATCGGGACGACGCGGAGCCGGTAGTAGAGGTCCTCGCGGAACCGTCCGTGCGCGATTGCGTCCTGAAGGTCGGCGTTGGTGGCAGCGATGATCCGCGCGTCGACGGTGCGGGAGATGCTGTCGCCCACCCGCTCGAACTTCCTCTCTTGGATGACGCGCAGGAGCTTGGCCTGGAGGTGGACCGGCATGTCGCCGATCTCGTCGAGGAAAATCGACCCCCCTTTCGCCAGCTCGAAGCGCCCGACGCGGTCCTTCACCGCCCCGGTGAATGCTCCGCGGACGTGCCCGAACAGCTCGCTCTCGAGCAGCTCGCCGGGAAGGGCAGCACAGTTCACGGCAATCAGGGGCCCCGCGCTCCGCGGGGAGTGGGCGTGCAGGGCCCGGGCGAGGACCTCCTTCCCGGTGCCGCTCTCCCCTGTGATCAGGACGGTCGCGTCGCTCCGGCTGAGCGACTCGACGAGGTGAACGATCCGGAGCATCGCCGGAGAGCGGGCGATCAGCCCGTGCGAGGCGATGGCTGTCTGGAGGAAGCTGACGTCGTCCTCCGCGGGCCGGAGGACGATCAGGTAGTAGGCCCTCGGATCGCAATGGTTCGAGACGTACCGCGGGATGACGGCCGCCGTCAGCGAGACGAGCCGGGCGCTCCCCTCCCCACAGCGAAGGAATGCCCGGCGCCCTTCTTCGCGCCGTCCCTTCGCGAGGGAGTCACGGAGCGAGTCCGAGGGACCGAAGAGCTTCGCTCCGACCAGGTCCTCGATCGGCTTGCCGATCGCTTCGGCCGCCGCCCCCTTGTACGTGATTTCGTCGATCGTCTGGCTGACCCGGATGATCTTGAAGTCCTCGTCCAGGACGATCAACGTCCGGCCGAGGGCCTCGAAGACCGTTTCCAGCGTCCCGAAGCCGGGGTTTCCTTCCATCACCGACGGCAGGGCGTGTTCGCTCGATTCCATCAGGCCCCCTACGCGTCCGGTCTCGTCGCTCATCTCCGTCTACCGCGCCCCGCGACAAGTCTAATGCAGGTGTCGGGACTCCTTTCGCCCGTCCCGGGACTCTTTGCGATCTCCTCGTGGAGCTCCACTTAGGCTGGCTCGAGGTGATGGCGAAAACCGTCCGGTTCGCCGTCGAGAAAGGGGACTTTCACCCCGGGGTCGACCCCGTGCAGTTCGCGCACGATATGTACGGTGTAATGCTCGCCTTCCACCACGCCTCCCGCCTCCTCGCGGACGAGAAAGCGGAAGCGCGCGCCCGCAATTCCTTCGAGGGCCTTCTGGCGGCCGCCCGGCCTCCCGGGCAGCCAGCCTAACTTTCTGGCGCGGACGGGTAGGGCCAAAGGCCCGAAGGGGGACCCGGCCCGGGTCCCCCTTATCCAGAATGGCCGCCCTCGGCGAGGCGCGAAGCGACCTCGCGTAGCGACTTATTGCAGCCACTGGTCCAGCCACGCCCGGACCGTGTCGTGCCATAGGAGCGAGTTCTGGGGTTTCAGCACCCAGTGGTTCTCGTCGGGGAAGACGAGGAGCTTCGAGGGGATCCCCTTCCGCTGGAGCGCCGTGAACGTCGACAGCCCCTGCGTGTAGACGACCCGGAAGTCCTTCATTCCGTGGACGACGAGGGTCGGCGTCTTCCAGTTCTTCACGAGGTCGACCGGGTTGTGCTTCGCGTAGCCGGCCGGGTTCTCCCACGGGGTGCCGCCGTGCTCCCACTCGGGGAACCAGAGCTCCTCGGTATCAAAGTAGGCCATTCGCTCGTCCAGGTTCCCGTCGTGAATGACGAGACATTTGAAGCGGTCGGTCTTCCCCGCGATCCAATTGATCATGTAGCCGCCATACGACGCGCCGAGCGCCCCGACCCGGGTCCCGTCGAGAAACGGCCACGTGGCCAGCGCGTGGTCGAGGCCCTTCATCAGGTCCTCGTACGGCGCGCCGCCCCAGTCGCCGTTGATCGCGTCGGTGAAGACCTGCCCGTAGCCGGTCGACCCGTGGAAATCGACCATGACCGCGGCATAACCCGCCCCTGCATAGAACTGCGGGTTCCAGCGGTAATGGAAGTCGTTGCCGAAAGAGCCCTGCGGCCCGCCGTGGATCAGGAATGCAACCGGGTATTTCTTCGCCGGGTCGAATCCGACGGGCCGGACCAGGTAACCATGGACGGTGTCGCCCTTCGCTCCTTTGAACGAAAAGCGCTCCGGCTGACCGAACCGGATCGCGGCGAGGTCGGCGTCGTTCAGGCCGGTCACTTTCTCGACAGGGCCACCTGCCGCCGAGACGGTGAAGAGCTCGACCGGGCTCGTCAAGGTGTGGCGGCCGAAGACGAGCTTGTCTCCGCCCGCAAGCTGCGGCGAGACGACCGTCCCCTCGCCGACGACGATCCGGGCCTTGCCCGTCGCCGCGTCGACGGCGAAGAGGGCCTTCTGGCCCAGGTGCTCGGCCGTCGTAAACAGGGTCTTCCCGTCCCACGACCAGAAGAGGTCGGAAGGCGACCGGTCGCCGGTCTTCGTGTCGTCGGCCCGCAGCGTGAACTTCCGCTCCGCGCCGGAGAGGCCGTCGCGCAGGACGATCTCGAAGCGGTCGGCCTCGTAGCCGGGGCGGCTCATCGCCAGGTAGGCCAGCGTTTTCCCGTCCGGGGAGAAGCGCGGCTGGGTGTCCCAGGCCGGGTTGGTCGTCAGCTTTTTCGGCGCCGCCGACCCGTCCGCCGGTACCGCGAAGAGGTCGAAGTTCGTCGACCATGCCTCCTGCCGGCCCCCGTCGCGCGCCGCGAAGACGACCGTCTTCCCGTCGGGGGAAATCGCCGTCTCGTCGAGGTCACCGAAGGGGCGGGACGGCGCGTCGGCGTCCATCGCCGGCATCAGATCGCGGACGGCGCCGCCCGGGAGGTACACGACGAAGAGGTGGTTCCGGGTACCGTCGGCCCAGGCGTCCCAATGACGGACGAAGAGGCTGTCGAAAAGCATCCCGGTGCTCTTCGCCTTCGCCTTCGCGTCGAGGGCTTTCTTCGTCTCGTCGGGCGTCTTGCCGGGAAGGACCGCCATCGCGACCAGGAGGGACCGGCCGTCACGGAATGGCTCGAATGCGTCGACGTCGAGCGGCTGGGTGGTCACCCGGACCGCCTCGCCCCCTTCCAGAGGGAGCTGCCAGATCTGCTGTGACCCGCTCCGCGCCGACAGGAAGTAGAGGCTCTTTCCGTCGGGCGACCAGCGGGGGCTCGAGTCGTTCGACTCCCCGGATGTCAGCTGCCGGGCCGCCTTCGAGGCCAGGTCGGCGAGCCAGATGCTGGTCCGCCCCTTGTTCGCCTCCATGTCGGTCACCCGGACCGTGAAGGCGACCGACCGGCCGTCGGGTGAGACCCGCGGGTCGGCGATCCGCTTCATCGCCAGCATGTCGTGGATCGAGAACGGGTGCGGCTCGACGGCCGGGGCCGGCGCCGCCTGGAGGACGACGAGGAGCGTGAGGGCAAGGCGAAGTCTTGGAATCCGCATTCAAGAATCGTAACGCTCTCCCGTAACATCGCCCGGATGGGCACCGCCGCGCGATTTGCGCTGTTCCTGACGATCGTCCTCGGGATCTGGACCGGCTTCCACGTCTGGGCCTGGAGCCGACTGTCGGCCTTCCCGGCGTTCACGGCGGTCCCCCACCCGGCCCGCCTCGCGGTCTTCAGCCTCCTCTGGCTCAGCTACCCGCTCGGCCGGACCCTTCTCCACAACGGCTGGAAGGTCCCCGGCGAGGCGTTGGAGATGGCCGGCGCCGTCTGGATGGGCGTCCTCTTCATCCTCTGTTCCTGGCTCCTCGTAGCGGACCTCGTCACCGGCTTCGGCTTCCTCCTCCCTCACCACGTCCTGGCCGCCCGGAAGCTCGCGGTGATCGTCGGCCTCGTCCTATCGATCTTCGCGGTCTTCCAGGGTCTTCGCGGCCCTCGGGTGGTCCGGTATGAGGCGAAGATCCAAGGGCTGGCGCCGTCGTTCGACGGCCTCCGGATCGTCCAGATCTCGGACCTCCACCTCGGGAGCCTCCTGGGACGGCGCTGGCTGGAGGCGCGTGTCGAGCAGGTCGAAGCGCTCCGTCCCGACCTCCTCTTCGTCACGGGCGACCTGGTCGACAGCGAGGTGGCGCCGGTCCGGCCCCTCGTTCCGCTCCTGAGGCGCCTTTCGGCCCCGCTCGGCGTCTGGGGCGTGACGGGGAACCACGAGTTCTACGCCGGCATAGAGGCATCCACCGCCCTTTACGCCGACGCGGGGATCCGACTGCTCCGCGACTCGTGGGCCGAGGTTCGCCCCGGCCTGGTCCTCGTCGGGGTCGACGACCTCTCGGCCAGGCGGCAGCTCGGCCTGAACGGCGACCCGGTGGCGCGGGCGTTCCAGGGGGCTCCGGACGGAACCAGGATCTTCCTTTCCCACTCGCCGCTCCGCGTGAAGGACGCGGCCCGCGCGGGGGCGAGCCTGATGCTCTCGGGCCACACGCACGCCGGCCAGATCTGGCCCTTCACCTACCTCTGCGAGATCCCCTACCCGCACCAGGCCGGGCTTTACCGGGAGGGAAACCTCCAGATGATCGTCCATCGCGGAACCGGAACCTGGGGCCCGCCGATGCGCCTTTTTCTCCCTTCCGAGATCGTCGAGGTGACGCTCCGGAGGGGCTGACAGATCCGGACGCGGACGCAGCCGTCGAGATGACACCGGCTGATGACGACATAATCCAGCCGTCCATGCGCCACGGAAAGAAAGTCGCCGTCGTCATGCCGGCGTACCACGCCGAGAAGACGCTCCTGAAGTCGTACCAGGAGATCCCGAAGGACTGGGTGGACGACATCATCCTCGTCGACGACGCGTCCTCCGACCGGACCGCCGACCTCGCCCGGTCGCTCGACGGCATCCACGTCGTCGTCCACCAGAAGAACCGTGGGTACGGCGGGAACCAGAAAACCTGCTACGCCACCGCCTTGGCCCGGGGAGCGGACATCTGCGTGATGGTCCACCCCGACCACCAGTACGACGCGTCGGTCCTGCCCGAGCTGATCGAGCCGATCGCCCTCGGGAAGGCCGACGCGATGTTCGGGAGCCGGATGCTCGGCGGACGCCCGCTGGAAGGCGGGATGCCGAGATGGAAGTACCTCGCGAACATCTTCCTGACGGCCGTCGAGAACGCCACGTTCTACCTCTACCTGACCGAGTACCACTCGGGGCTCCGCGCCTACTCCCGCCGCTACCTCGAGTCGGTGAACCTAGCGTCGTTCTCCGACGACTTCGTCTTCGACACCGAGATCATCGCGGCCGGGATCTGGAAACGGATGACGATCCGCGAGGTCCCGATCGTGACTCGCTACTTCGAGGAGGCGTCGCAGATCGACTTCGGAAGGTCGTGCGTCTACGGGCTGTCGGTGATGGTGACGATGGTCCGCTTCAAGCTCCAGAAATGGGGCTGGCGGAAGGACCCTCTGTTCCGGTGACACGGAGAGAATGAACGGGTGACCGCTCCGTCCGAGGGGCTCCGGGCCGCCCGGATCCGGACCGTCCTTCTGGCCCTTCTCGTCCTCGCTGCGGGCGCGCTTTTCAACAGAGACCTCCTCACCGGCGAGGCCACCCCGTTCTACCGCGACATCGGAACGACACAGCGCCCCACCCGTGAGCTGTATCGCCAGCTCGGACCTGCTTCGTTGAACCCCCACGCGTCGTTCGGTCAGCCGTACTGGGGAAACCCGAACCTCGCCCTGGCTTACCCATTCCCGAAAGCCGCCCGGTTTCTCGGGCTCCACCTGCTCGTTCACCTCGCTCTCGGAGCGGTCGGGGCCTCGCTCTTCTTCGCGCGGTTCGTCAAGGCGCCGGAGGCCGCCCTGGTCGGAGGGCTCTCGTTCGGTCTTTCCGGCACCGTCGTCTCGTCGACCGCGTTCCTCAACGCCACGACGACGATCGCCTGGATTCCCTGGCTCCTCCTCTTCGTGCACCGCGTCCGGGATGCCCGGGGACGGGCCGTCCTCCTCCCGGCCGCCGGAATCGCCGTCTCCGCTTCTCTCCTCGTCCTCGGGGGAGAGCCTGCGCTCGCCGCGATCGGCCTCGTCCTCGCCGGCACCCTCGCAGTCAGCGGGCCGAGAGGGACGCGGCTTCGCTCCCTCGCGGCCCTCGCCGCCGGGGGGGTGGCGGCGGCGCTCGTTCTCTCGCCGTGGCTGCTGGAAGTGCTCCGCTCGTCCGCCTTCTCGTCCCGCCGAACGAAGGGCTTCTCCTGGGCCGAGTTCTCGGCCGTGGCGTTCCACCCGGCCCGCTTCCTCGAGACCCCCTTCCCGCTCCTCTTCGGCGACCCTTCTCGCCTCGTGGACGGCGGGTTCTGGGGCTTCGCAGTGACGCAGGGGAACCCTCCCTATCTCGCGTCCCTCTCGCTGGGCGTCCTTCCGGCCGTCCTCGCCCTCGCTTTCGTCGTCTCGCCTCGGCGCCGCGAAGGGCGTTTTTTCGCGTGGGTCGCCCTCGTGGCACTCCTCCTCTCGCTCGTCCCCTTCCTCCCCGGCGCCCGGACGGTCTACGAGGCTCTCCCTCCCCTGCACCTCCTCCGGTACCCGCTGAAGGCTTTCTTGGCGTTCTCGTTCGCCGTCTCGGGCCTCGCGGCGATCGGAGCCGATCGCCTCCTCGTCCCGGAGAGCCTCCCTCGCTACCGGTCCCGGGCCGCCTGGCTCCTCATCGGGGCATCGGGTCTTCTCGCGACGGCAGCCATCGCCTTCCGGCTTCGCCCCTCCTTCGCCAAGCAGCTCCTGATGACGGGCTGGGACCCAAGGTGGGTCTCCTCTCCCGACGCGGTTCTCGGCCCGGTCGTGGCGCGGATTCCGCTCCAAGCGGCCTCCGCGGCCCTCCTTCTGCTGCTCCTCGCCTGGCTTCTCGGCTCCGCTTCCTCGGGCCGGAGAGGGCGGGCGCTCCTGGTGGTCGGCGTTGCCGCCGAGCTCCTTGCCGGGGCCCGGCCCCTCCTTCCACGGGTACCGTCCCTCTGGCTCGAAAAAGCCGCGCCGCTCGTCCAACGCGCGGCCGCGATCCCGGGGAGAGTGTTCGAGCGGACGGGAAAAGACCTCGACCCGGTGCGCCGCGGACTCTTCGGGCGGGTCTGGGGGGACGGCCCAGCGTCGCTCGCCGTCGCGCAGTGGTCGCAGGGCTGGGCGCTCGCCGGAGCCCCCTTCGGCCTCCGGTACGCCTACGACAAGGACCCCGACGGCAGCTACTCGTACCTGACCCGCATCGCGACGGACCTGGTGGTCTCCCGGGAGTGGCCGATGCGCTTAAAGTGGCTGCGGGCCTCCGGCGTCGGCTCGGTCATCGCGAGCGACGTCCCTCCGGAGCTGCCCGGACTTTCACCCGTCTTTCTCGAAGAGAGGGCGGGCATCCCGGCCGTTCTCTTCCGCCTGAACGACCCGCTCGCCGGCGTCCGCCGCGTCGGGCGAGTCGTCGGGTCGAGATCCGTGAGCGAGGCCGTGGCTCTCGTCGAGAACCCCGAATTCGACCCGGCCACCGACGCCGTCGTGGCCGGAGCCGCGCCTCTCGGAACGGCGCCTCCCGGAACCGCTCCAGACCGTCAGGCGGACGCGCGCCTCGTCGAGGAAGGGCCCACCCACCTGGTCGTCGCAACCTCCGGCGCCTCGGCGGGGCTGCTCGTCGCTGACCGCTCCTGGACGCCGAGGACACGCGCCGAGGTGAACGGCGCAGCCGCAAAGGTGTACGCCACGTACGTCCATCTCGTCGGCGTGCCGGTCCCCCCGGGGCCGGCCACCGTCCGAATCTCCCTTGCCCCTTAACGCCCCCTGACGTGCCCGGCCCTGCCCAACCCTCCCCGTGCCCGGAACGAGTCTCTGTGCTAGCGTGCGGAAGCCGGGTGGGTTGGCCTGCGCTGGCCGGCCCGAGCGTCATCCCAGGAGAATGAGCGTGAGAAAGCCAGTCGTCCCAATCGTCGTCCTCTTTCTCCTCGCGTCCTGCGGGAAAAAGGGTGAACTCGCCAAGGGCTCGATCGCTCCCGAGGCCGCGCACGCTCCCTCGATCGCCCCGGCCGGAGCACCGCCGGCCGAGGCGATCGAGGGAAAACAGCCCCCTTCCGATCCCATCCACGCCGGAACCGCGAAGGACCCGCACGCCGGGTTGGAACGGCAGGCGATCAACGCGGGAACCGGCCGCAAAGGGCGGGTCGTGGAGACGATGAACGCTGCCGGGTACACCTACCTCCGGGTGGACGAGAACGGCTCGTCCGTCTGGCTGGCCGTGATGGAAGTCCCGGTGAAGGTCGGCGACGTCGTGGAGTTCCCCGATTCGCAGCCGATGACCGGGTTCAGGAGCAAGACGCTGAACCGGACCTTCGATTCGATCCTCTTTGTCCCGGGCATCCGCGTCGAGCGACCGAAGTGACCGCCGCTCCGGCCTCGACTCCTTCGCCCGATTCACCTCTGGTCGGGGTCATCATGGGGAGCCGGAGCGACTTCGAGACGCTTTCCCCCGCATGCGACGTCCTCCGGGAGCTCGGGGTCTCTTTCGAGACGCGCGTCGTCTCGGCCCACCGGACACCGGACCGGACGTTCGAGTACAGATCGGAAGAGCGTCGTGTAGGGAAAGAGTGTAGATCTCGGTG
>CALFNC010000104.1 GCA_937902605.1 uncultured Acidobacteriota bacterium
CCGAGAGGTTGTTTCGCCGCCAGGTCGAGTGGCTCGCGCGGAGAGGCTATCGGGGGATTTCCCTCCGGCGCCTCTTGGACCGAAACCTCTCGCCAGCGGAGAAGCCGGTCGTGATTACCTTCGACGACGGATTCGACGGGGTCCGGAGGGTCGGCCTTCCGATCCTTCGGGAGCACAGCTTCTTTGCGACGATCTTCGTCGTCGCTGGCCGGCTCGGGGGCGTCGACGACTGGAATGACGAACGTCCTGGAGAGAGGCTGCTGGACGCCGACGGGGTTCGTGCGCTGGCCGCGGCCGGATTCGAGATTGGCTCGCATGGGTTGAACCACCGGAACCTGATCGGACTCGACGACGAATCGCTCGCCCTGGAGACCGCGGGAAGCCGTCGGGTGCTGGAGGAGGTCGCGGGCACGCCAGTCGAATCTTTCTGCTATCCGTACGGTGGCTTCGACGACCGGGCGGTGGAGGCCGTCCGGGACGCCGGCTACCGCGCGGCTACCGTCATCCGGAGCGGGATCTGCGACCCGAGCGGAGATCTCTACCGGATGCGGCGCATCCCGGTCCGCGGGACCGACCCGTTCCTCGACTTTGCCCTGGCGATCACCCGCGGCCGGTCGAAGTTCTAGCCAAGATGGAACGACCGGCTCGCCGTCTCCGCCCGGTGGCGAGGTCTCCAGCGGGAGGTTCGTTAGCAGGAGGAGGGATGTGAGCCATGCCGCGATGCCGATGCCGTTGTCCTCCACGGCGATCAGGTAGGCGCCGCGGCCGGGCGCCGGGGAGACCCCCCAGCGCGTCGGTTCCGCGTCGGGTGCTTGGGGTTTCGCCTCCGGGCTCTTCACGTCGAACGGGACATCGGCCGTCCCGCAAGCGAGAATACCCTGGATGACGGTGACGAGGCAGGGCGTGAGGCGGCCCCGACAGCGGGCACCAGAGGTCCGGACGGGCGAGACGGTCCTTCGGGCGACGATCGAGTACGACGGGACCCGATTCCGGGGATGGCAAGCGCAGATCAACGCCCGGACGATTGCGGGAGCCGTGAACGAGGCCATCCGAGAACGGCTCGGGAACGGCGTCAAGATGCACGGCGCGGGCAGGACCGACGCGGGGGTACACGCCTTCGGACAGGTGGCTTCGCTCCATCTCCCGCCCGGCGTCGTGCCGGGCCCGCCCGAGCGGTTGCGGCGTGACATCAACGACCTGCTCCCCCCGGACATCAACGTCCTCTCCTTGCGGGAGGCGCCGCCCGGTTTCCATGCCCGGCACGACGCCAGGCTCCGGACGTATCGCTACCGGTTCTCCAGGCGCCGGACCGCGTTCGGGAAGCCATTCGTCTTCTGGGTCAAGGACACTCTCGCGGTCGACAGGATGGCGGGCGCCGTCTCGGCCCTCCCGGGCCGGCACGACTTCCATTCGTTCTGCGAGAACCCGGAGGGACACGACTCGACTCTGGTGGATGTGGCGTTCGCCGAGGTGCTGGTCCCGCCCGAGGCTCCAGAACTGGTGCTCTTCCGCATCGGCGCCTCTCATTTCCTCTGGAAGATGGTCCGGCGGATCGTGGGAACGCTAGTGGAGATCGGCACCGGCAGGCTCCCGCCCGCCGAGATGGATCGCCTCCTGACCGAGCGTTCGTCCCGGACCGCTCCATGGACCGCTCCTCCGTCCGGGCTCTTTCTCGAGTCGGTCGCCTATCCTGGCGTGGCTCCGCCGGCCGCCGTTCCTCCTCTCCGGCCCGCGTTCTGATCCCCGGGCTGAGCCTCGGGGTTTGACCGGCTCTGGCGCGCGTGCTTTCATGCCATCCGTGAAACGGTCGTTCTACAGCCACCCTCTAGTCCTCTTCACCGCTTTCAGCATGCTCTCGGCGGCAAGCTGCCCTTTGGCCGAGGCGGCAGGGACGAAGCCCGCGGGTCCGGTCGCTTCCCCCCGTTTGAGCGTTCCCTTCCTCGAGGGCCGCCCCTTCGCCGAAGTCCTGAGGCGCGCCCGGGCCGAGAAGAAACCGATCATGGTCGACCTGTACGCGACCTGGTGCGGCCCGTGCAAGCTCCTCGACCGGTCGACATTCGCCGACGAGGAGATCGGGGCGTGGGCGAGGCGGACGCTGGTGTCGGCGAAGATCGACGCCGAGAAGGGTGAGGGGCGCCGGCTCGCGCAGCGGTACGCCGTTCACTCGTTCCCGACCGTCCTCTTTCTCGACCCGTCTGGCGACGAGCTCGACCGGCTGACGGGGGCGTACGCCGCCGAGTCGTTCCGGGCCAACGCCGAGATGATCATGGCCCGGCGGAGCCAGTTGCAGCTGGTGATCGCGCAGCTGGGCCGCGAGTGGAGCATGGAGACTGCGCTCGGCGTCGTCTCCGTCCTCGCGCAGCGCAACGATCTCCCAAGACTCCGGCCCCTGGTCCTCCGACTGGTCCGCGAGGACCTCGACCTTGCACACTCCGAGACCCTCGAGGCGCTCGGTGTCCTCTCCGCCCTCGAGGACTTCGACGGCCGCCTCTCCGCCGAGACCGCGGACATGGTGTCCTCGTTCCTTCCAAGGCTCGGAGACGATCCTCGCAGGGGGTGGATGGCGGGGCATTTGGCCCGCGAGCTCGCGCGTGCCGGCGAGGCGGTGCGGACCCGCGCGCTGGTCGAGGAGACCCTCCGCGTCATCGGCGAGGGGAACCCGCTCGCCCCCGATCTGCTCGCCGCGCTGGGACAAGCTCAGAGGAAAGCCGGACTGCTCAAGGAGGCGGCGGTCTCGTTCGCGAGAGCCCTGAAGCTCGGAGAAGCCGCCGCGAAGTCTTCGGCGTGGGCGGCGGAGAGGAAGATCGAGCTGGCCGCGGCGCTTGCGAGCGCCTCGAAGAGTGCGGCGGCCGAGGCGACCCTCCGGGACGCCCTCCCCACCGCCGGGAACGATGCCAGGCTGCTGACCGCTGGCGCGCGGGTGTGGCTGACGTTGAAGAAACCGGAGGAAGCCACCGCCGCTTCCCGACGAGCAGTCGCCCTATCCCAGGGAGAGGACGCCGCGGCTCAGGCCGCCCTCGGCGCGTCCCTGCTGGCGAGCGGGGACCGCAAGGGCGCCGCGGCGGCCTTCGGCCGCGCACTGGAGCTCTCGCCGGAGGACGGGGAGATCCGTCGCGAGATGACCAGCCTGAAGAAGAAGGGTTAGAAGGCCCCGGTCTCTTCTGGAGCCCGCTCGGCACGACGGCTGCGGCGCGCAGCCAGGAAGAAGATCGTGCCGGCCGAGAGGATCCGGACGGCGAGCGCGAGCGACGAGTAGCCGTGCAGCCGGCCCCAGGCCTTCCGGAGGGGGTCGCTTTTGTCGACGAGGTCAATGGCCACTGGCATCCGATCGCGAACAGAGACCATCTCCGGCGTGATGACCAGAAGGGATGCGAACGCCCCCGCCAGAGCCACGACCAGGAGACGGACGATCAGGCCCGTCGGAAAAGGGGAATCCTCCACGCTCTTCTTCGCGACCAGCACGAGGACGAAGAGAAGGGCGACCATCGCGAACGAGCCGACGTCTAGGGCGTCCAGGAGCGCCCGGTTCACCAACCCTCCCAGGTGCCGGCTCCCCGCGGTCTCGAGGACGATCCGCGCGCCCGCGACGGCGAAGAAGAGGAGGGCGCCGCACCAGAGCGCCGAGGAGAAGAGGAGCAGCGTCCGGGCGAACGCCCGGCCTACCTCCTTCACCGCTCCTCCCGGACCCACTCCGGCTCGACGCGGGTCGGGATCGCTCCGGCCGCGTGAGCGCGGTCGAGGAAGAGCCGTACGGCCTTCCGTCCCCGCTCCCCGTACGAGCGGGTCCAGTCGTTCACGTACATCCCGACGAACCGGTCCGTCTTCTCCTTCGTCAGGCCACGAGAGAACCGCATCGCGTCGAGCAGCGCTGCCTCCCGATTCGCCAGGGCGTACTCGATGGACGCGCCCAGCGCCCGCGAGATCTTTCCGATCGTCACCTCGCCGAGGTCCTTTCGGACCGCGTTACCACCGAGCGGGAGGGGAAGCCCCGTCTCTTCCTTCCATAGGGCGCCCAGGTCCGCGATAAGGTGGAAACCGTCGTCACTCCAGGTGAGCTGCCCCTCGTGGATCAGGACTCCCGCGTCCACGGCGCCCGTTAGGACCGCGTCTCCGATCCGATCGAAGGGGACGACGACCGGCTCGGCCCCCGGGGCATAAAGGCGCGAGATGAGGGCGGCGGACGTCAACGTTCCAGGGACCGCCACCTTTCGTCCGGCGAGCTCTGCGAGCGACCGCGGTGCGGCGGGACCAGGCCGGCAGACCACGCACGGGCCGTAGCCGTCCCCGAAGGACGCCCCGTGCGGAAGCAGGATGTAGCGGTCTGCGAGATAGGCATAGGCGTGGAAGGAGACCGCCGTGACCGCCAGGTCGCCTTTGAGCGCGCGGCGGTTGAGCGTCTCGATGTCGGCGAGCTCGTGTCGATACCGGAGCCCTTCGGTGTCCACCGCGTTCTGCCTTAGCCCGTAGAACATGAAGGCATCGTCGGAGTCGGGTGAGTGCGCGAGGACGATCTCGTCCACGGAGTCGTTGGGGGGGACCGGTCGGTTCGTCATGGCCATCGCGTCTTCTTTCTCTCGCTTCTCGTCGCGGTCGCGCGTCGGTTGTCGCGGAAGATCCTAGCGCGTGTTTTCGTCGCTCCGACTTCGTTCCCACGTCCGGTTTCGTGGCAGATCAAAAAAAAGCGACGCGTCAAGAAAAAAATTCTTGATTCGCGGGAGGAAGTTCTTACAATGAAGTCGGAACAAAAAAAGCGGCGACGTGATCACTACTCACTTCGCCGCTTCTCGGAAGCCCCGATTCTTTGAAACCGATCTAACGACGGCAGCCGGCAGATCGGAAGACGCGTGGCCCCCGTCCTGCGAGGGACAGCCAAATTAGCACGCGGCTTTCGGCCCTGTCAATCGACTCTGCCAAGAGGAGGTGACATAAGCTCATGGCAACGAAGAAGGCCCCGAAGAAGACCGCCAAGAAGGCCGCGAAGAAGCCCGTCAAGAAGGCCAAGAAGTAAGCCTAACCCACTAATATTAAAGATGTTCCGGGATACGGGGGCTCTTTTTGAGCCCCTTATTTTTTCCCCATTTTAGGTTCTGGGGCGAGTAGGCGGAAGCGACTCGCGCCGCTCGATTTCCACAGGTGACCGGGGACGTTTTCCACGGCAGTATAGAGAAAATTATATACTTTCGCGGTGTCCCTCCCGCACGTCCTTCTCGGGCTCCTGTCGCGCGGTCCGGCTAGCGGATGGGACGTCCACGCCCGTATGTCGCGGGATCCTTCGCTCGGATGGGACGCGGACCTCGCCCAGATCTATCCGGCGCTCCGTCTCCTCCTGCGCGGCGGTTTTATCGCGATGAAGCGTCGGCGGTCGGTGAAGGGACCGGCCCGTCGCGAATACCGGGTGACGTCCGCGGGTCTGCGCGAGTTCCGCGAGTGGCTCGCCGAACCTCCGGGTCTCCCACGTTCAAAAGACCCCGCGCTCGCCCGCCTCGCCTTTCTCGAGAAGCTCCGCCCCGTGGATCGACGGGCCCGACTGGTCGTCTACCGCGGTCTCGTCGCTGAAGCGTTGAGGGTGGCTGCGCCAAGCTCCACCGCCGCGAAGCGTCGCCGCCGCGCGTTGCTCGAGACCGAGCTAGCCTGGGTCGACGCCGAAGCGATGCTTCTCGCCGCGCACGCCACGATGGGCCGCTCTACGAGGGTGTGAAGTCATCCTTTAGTCAGACGGGCGAGAGGT
>CALFNC010000105.1 GCA_937902605.1 uncultured Acidobacteriota bacterium
ACCACCGAGATCTACACTCTTTCCCTACACGACGCTCTTCCGATCTGCGAGGAACCGCCAGCGCCTCCTCGAGAAACGCGCCGAGATCCAATCCCGCCGGACTCGGTCCGACCGGGATCTCCTCCACTGGTTCACCTCTGACCCGGCGGAGGCGCGGTCGCAGGATGCCTGACCGCCCGGGCGGCCTCCGGATCGCGATCCTCGGTACGAGAGGCATCCCCGCAGCGTACGGGGGGTTCGAGACCCTAGCCGAGGAGCTCTCTGCGCGGCTGGCCGAGCGCGGGCATGACGTGACGGTCTACTCGAGACGTCTCCTGGTCGCCCGCGAGGTCGAGCGGCACCGGGGGGTCCGGGTCGTCTTCCTGCCTACGGTCCGCCGGAAGTACTTCGAGACGGTCGTCCACACCTTCGTCTCCGGGCTGCACGCAGCCGGCCAGGATTACGACGCAGTCCTGGTCTGCAACGCGGTGAACGCGCTGACATGCCGGCTCCCCCGTCTGCTCGGCTCCTCCACCCGCGTGGTCCTGAACGTGGACGGGCTCGAGCGGAACCGCAGGAAGTGGAACGCTCTTGGGAAGCTCGTCTACTTCCTCTCGGAGCGACTCTCGTGCGTGATGCCCGACGCGGTCGTGACCGACGCGCGGGCGATCGAGGAGTACTACCGAACCTCCTTCGGGCTGGTCTCGACCTTCATCCCGTACGGGTCGGACCTGCCGACCCCGGAAGGGAGCGTGACGCTCGACCGGCTGGGCCTACGGAGGGGCGGCTACGTCCTCTACGTCTCCAGGTTCGAGCCGGAGAACAACCCGGACGCCGTCCTCCGGGGATACCGGGGCTTCTCGCGGGACCTTCCGCTGGTTCTGGTCGGGTCGGCCCCGTACGCCGAGAGGTTCATCTCGGGGCTTAGGGCCGAAGCGGCCGAGGACCGCCGGGTTCTCCTCCCGGGGGCCATCTACGGCGAGGGGTACCGGGAGCTGCTCGCGAACGCGGCCGCGTACGTCCACGCGACCGAGGTCGGCGGGACCCACCCGGCTCTCGTCGAGGCGATGGGCTTCGGCCGGCCGATCGTCGCCCACGGGACAGCGGAGAACCATGAGGTCCTCGGGGAGGAGGCGGTCTGGTTCGACGCCGCGAGGCCCGAAACGCTCACTTCTGCCCTCGAGGAGCTCTTCCGCTCGGACGAATGCCGCCTCGCGCTCGGGGAGCGGGCCGGCCGCCGTGCGGCCGAGCACTACCGCTGGGACACGGTGACGGATGCCTACGAGCGCCTCCTGCGGGCGAGTTGGTAGCATAGGGGACCAGCCAGACAATGCTCAAGCAGCAGCCTCGCAGGGTCGCCGCCCTCCTTTACGCCGCGGATCTAACGTCGGCGCTCGCCGCGTTGACGATGGCCTATTGGCTGCGGAGCGTCATCCTGCCGAGGTTCCTACCGAAGGTCTTCCCGACCGGACTCTTCGATCTGAGCTACTACCTGGTCCTGGCCGGACCGATCGTCGTCATCTGGACGGCCCTCCTCTTCGCCCTGAGGGCCTACCGGAGCAAGCGGACCGCCGGGCTGAAGGACGAGATGTCGTTGATCATGCGGGTGGCGACGACGGGGACCATCCTCCTCACCCTCGTGGTCTTCGCGGCCCGCTGGGACTTCATCTCTCGTCCGTTCCTCCTGATCTTCTTCGTCCTCGACGTCGTGCTCGGCGTCTCGGTCCGCCTCCTGGTCCGTCTGGTGGCGCGCGGCACCCGTACGGCCGGGCTCAACTACCGGACCGTCGTCCTGGTGGGCGACACGCAGCGAGCCCGGGCGATGGCCCGGCTGATCCACGAGCATGCCTGGTGGGGGTTCAAGATCCTCGGGGTCGTCCGGGAGCACCCGGCCGACGCGCCCGGCGTCGTCAGCGCCGACCTCCCCGTCCTCGGGACTCTCGAGGAGTTCCCGGCCATCCTCGCCAACCACGCGGTCGACGAGGTGATCCTGACCGTCGACAAGGGGGAGCTGGAGAAGCTGGAGGACGTCTTCCTCCTCTGCGAGAAGATGGGGGTGAGGACCCGGCTCGTCCTCGACTTCTTCCCGCACGTCTTCGCCCACGTCACCCTGGAGGAGTTCCAGGGGACGCCGCTCCTCACCTTCTCCACCGTTCCCGGAGACGACCTGGCCCTTCTCGTGAAGCGGGGGCTGGACATCGCGCTCTCGATCGTCCTCGGCGCGCTCTACTCCGTCCCGGTGATCGTCTCCGCCGCCCTGATCCGGCTCAGCTCGAAGGGGCCGGCCTTCTTCCAGCAGACGCGGTGCGGGCTGAACGGCCGCCCGTTCACCCTCTTCAAGCTCCGGACGATGGTCGACGGCGCCGACGAGAAGCTCTCCGAGGTCGCCCACCTCAACGAGCACGACGGCCCGGTGTTCAAGGCCGCGGACGACCCGCGGGTGACGCCGCTCGGCCGGTTCATCCGCCGCTTCTCCCTCGACGAGGCTCCGCAGTTCTGGAACGTCCTGAAGGGGGAGATGTCACTGGTCGGACCGCGACCGCCGACGCCCGAGGAGCTGATCCGGTACCAGGAGTGGCACCGGAGACGGCTGTCCATGAAGCCAGGCGTCACCGGTCTCTGGCAGGTTTCCGGCCGGAACAACATCCTCGAATTCGACGAGTGGATGGAGCTCGACCTGGCCTACATCGACAACTGGAGCCTCGGCCTGGACATGAAGATCCTGCTGCGGACCATCCCGGCGGTGCTCGGCGGAAAAGGGGCCTGGTAGACGCCGCTCCCCTACGGAGCCGGGCGCCCGGCGCCCTTTCCAAGGGCAGCGATCTCCTCGAAGTACTTTGCGAAGGCGATCATCCCCCCCGAGGCCTGCTCCCAATCGAAGCTCTCGTTCGGAGCGTGGTACCCGTGCTCGGGGAGCGAGAGCCCGAGGAAGAGGATAGGAGCCTTCAGGACCTTCTCCATCGTGACGACCGCGCCGATCGACCCGCCCTCGCGGACGAAGACCGGCTCGCGGCCGAAGGCGAATTTCACGGCCCTTCGGACGGCGTCCGGCAGGGCCCCCTTCGTCACCCCGCGGTACGGGTCGAGCCGGTTGACGAGCCGCACCTCGACATCGGGGTTCCGCTTCTTGACGAAGGCCTTGACGAGCTTCCCGATCTTCTCGCCCGTCTGGTTGGGGACGAGGCGGCACGAGACCTTCACCTCGGCCCGCGGCGGGACGATCGTCTTGATCCCGGGGCCGGTGTAGCCGCCGGTCATCCCGTGGACCTCGAACGTCGGGAGGGCCCAGATCCGCTTCATCACATCGAGCGCGACGTTCGTCCGGAGCTTCTTGAAGAGGTGGTCCTTCTTGAAGCCGGCGACGGTGAAGCCGGAGCGCGCGAAGTCGGCCAGCTCCTTCTTCGTCACCGGGATCACGTCGGCGTAGAAGCCGGGGATCTTCACCCGTCCCGTCGTCGCGTCGAAGATCTCGGAGACGAGCTTCATCAGCTCCGCCAGCGGGTTCCTCGCGGCCCCCCCGGTGACGCCGGAGTGCTGGTCGGTCGTTCCCGTCTCCAGGTGGAATGTGAATCCCTGGAGGCCGCGAAGGCCTGCCGGCGCCGCCGGCTTGCCGCGGGCGATCCAGATCGTGTCGGAGACGACGACGGAGTCGGTCGCGAGCGCCGCGGCGGCGGACGAGATCCCCTTCTCGAAGCTGGGGGAGCCGATCTCCTCCTCGAACTCCCAGAGGACGCGGAGGTTCACCGGCAGACCGGCGTCGAGGGCCGCCTTGATCCCGAAGAGGGCGGTGAGCGCCGGGCCCTTGTCGTCCGTGGTGCCGCGGCCCAGGTAGCGGTCGCCGGACCTTACGAACTCGAATGGCTCGGTCTCCCACGGCTCGGTCTCCTTCGAGGCCGGCTGGACGTCGAGGTGGTTGTAGACCGTCACGGTGGGGCGGGCCGGGTCGTCTCCCCACTTCCCGTGGACGATCGGGTTCCCCTCCGTCTCGATGACGGCCGCTTCCCCTCCGAAGCGGCGGATCGTGTCACAAGCGAGCCTGGCCCCTTCGAGGATGGCCGTCTTCTTCGACGGATCGCTCGAGACGGTCTGGATCTCGACAAACTCCTTGAGCAGCGATTCGAACTGGTCTCGGCTCTTCCGGGCGAACTCGGTCAAGGACTCCATCTTCATTGCTGCTTCGCTCATGAAGAGAAGTCTACGCGCGGGGCTTCCTCCGCCGGAGCTGCCGCTCCTCCTCCTCCTTGTAGAGGTATTTGATCGCGTGCTTGGGGACGACCAGGTTCGGTGCGTTCTCGCGGTTCAGCTTGATGACGTCCTTGTCGTACCACTCGATCCAGCCACGGAGCTCCTCCCCGTCCAGGAGGCGGACCACGATCTGGGTCCGGGACTGCATCTGCTTGAGGTAGTAGAACGCCTCGGCGTTGGTCTGCTCCGGCGGGACCGACTTCCGGGACGAAGGGTTCCTCGGGAGCCCGTGGTCTCTCCGAAGGTCGGCCAGGGACGACCGGATCAGCTTTCGGGGGCCGAGCTCAGGGCCGCTAGTGCCGTCGACCGGCGGGAACGGACCTTCTCCGCCCGAGTTTGGACGCATGGCGGGAGCCATCGTGCACCTCTTTCCGCCCGGAACAATCTCGTTGGAAAACTTCCAGACCGGTAAGTTTGAGGAAGTCTATCAGGAGGCGGGGGTCTGGGGAGGAGCGGGGGCGGGCTTCTTGTCGGGACCGCGCGATCCCAGGCGCCGGGCCCCTTCAATCCCCCCTTCGAGCTCGTAGGCGATGCAGCACTTGAGGCGCCCGCACATCCCGGTCAGCTTCGCGGGGTTCGGCGTGATCCCCTGCAACTTCGCCATCTTGATCGTCACGGGGTGGAAGCCACGCAACCAGGTCGAGCAGCAGAGCGTCAGTCCGCAGGGGCCGATCCCGCCCATCAGCTTGGTCTCGTCCCGCACCCCGACGAGCTTCGCCTCGACCCTCAGGTGGAATTCGTCCGAGGTCTCCCGGACGAGGTCGCGGAGGCTGGCCCGCTCTTCGGAGGAGTAGATGATGAGGATCTTCCGGCGGTCGAACCCGACGGCGCATTTCGCCAGCTTCACGGGGAGGTCGAGCTCCGTGATCCGGCGGGCCGCGAAGAGGAACGCCCGGTCCTGGAGCTCGAGCCGCTCCACGAAATCGGCGAACTCCGAGTCCGATGCGAGCCGGAGGAGCCGGCGAGCCTTCTTCGTTGAGCAAGGCTTGGCGAGAAGGGGATCGGTCGTCACCACCTCGGCAAACTCAGGACCCTGGTCGATCTCGACGATGATCCGCTCGCCCTTCTTCAGCTGGACCTCGCCGGCGAGGACGATCGTCATCTTGCCGTCCTCGGCGTCGGCGAGGCGGACCCCAACGTAGTTCCCACCCGGGTTCGTCAGGGTGCCGATCGAGCAGGTGCCACAGCTCATCAGGCGCCGATTGTGGCCGGTAGGCCGGGTAAGGGCAAACCGGGGATCGGTGGGAGCGGTAATCTCCGGGCCAGCGCCTGAGGAGGTTCTGGATGCCACTCGAAGACTGGAAACGGTTCCGCGCCCTCTCGCTCGCTCTCCCCGAGCTCCCGCTCCTCGTCGACCTCTCGCGGACATGCCTCGACCTGGATGCGTTCTCGTCGGACCCGCTGGTCGCCCAGGCCTTCCCCGCCGTCTTCCGGGATATGGAGGCGCTCGAGAAGGGGGCCATCGCGAATCCCGACGAGAACCGCCGCGTCGGTCATTACTGGCTCCGGGCCCCGCACCTGGCGCCCGAGCCGGAGATCCGGACGGCCATCGAGGAGGCGCTGGCGAAGGTGAAACGGTTCGCGGCCGGGGTCCGCGCGGGCCGGATCGTCCCTCCGTCGGGAGGGGCCTTCGAGAACCTCCTGGTGGTCGGGATCGGCGGCTCGGCGCTCGGACCGCAGCTCGTGGCCGACGCCCTGACCGGCCCGGGCGACCGAATGCGGCCATTCTTCTTCGACAACACCGACCCGGACGGCATGGCGCGCGAGATGGCGCGGATCGGCGGGGCCATGAGCCTCGACAGGACCCTAACCGTCGTCGTCTCGAAATCGGGCGGGACGAAGGAGACGCGGAACGGCATGCTCGAAGCAGCCGCCGCTTATCGTGACCAGGGTCTGGCCTTCGCGGCGCACGCCGTGGCGATTACCCAGGACGGAAGCGAGCTCGACATCCTCGCCCGCCGCGAGGGGTGGATCGAGCGCTTCCCGATGTGGGACTGGGTCGGAGGGCGGACCTCCGAGCTCTCGGGGGTCGGCCTTCTTCCGGCGGCCCTCCAGGGGATCGACGTCGATGCGATGCTCGCCGGTGCCGCGGCATGCGACGCCCAGACCCGGGTCCCAGTCGTCTCCCAGAACCCCGCGGCTCTCCTGGCCTTGGCGTGGTACCGGGAAACCGGAGGCCGGGGGGCGAAGGACATGGTGGTCCTCCCATACAAGGACCGCCTTCTCCTCCTCTCCCGGTACCTTCAACAGCTCGTGATGGAGTCGCTCGGGAAGGAGAAGGACCTCTCTGGCCGGGTGGTCCATCAGGGGATCTCGGTCTACGGGAACAAGGGGTCGACCGACCAGCACGCATACGTCCAGCAGCTCCGGGAGGGGGTGCCGAACTTTTTCGTCACCTTCGTGGAGGTACTACAAGACCGCATCGATGGGCGGCCGTCCCTCGAGGTCGAGCCTGGGGTGACATCGGGGGACTTCCTCCACGGTTTCCTCCTCGGCACCCGGGACGCCCTCGGAGAGAAAGGGAGGAGCTCGATCACGCTGACGATCGACGGGGTCTCCCCCCGGTCAGTGGGCGTTCTGATCGCCCTGTTCGAGAGGACGGTGGGGCTCTATGCGTCGCTGGTGGGGATCAACGCCTATCACCAGCCCGGAGTAGAGGCCGGAAAGAAGGCGGCGAGTGCCGTGCTCTCGCTCCAGGGACGGATCGTCGACGACCTTCGCGGGAAGCCTGGAAGCTTCAGAACCGCGGAGGAGATCGTGTCGGCCCTAGGAGATGAATCGAGCGTCGAGACGGTCTTCCGGATCCTGGAGCACCTGGCGGCCAACCCCGGTCGGGGCATCGCACGGCGGCCGGGGCCGACCGCCTTCGACGCGCTCTACGGAGCTTCTTGAGGAGGCGAAGGCTCAGCTTCGCTTGAGGCTCTTGACCAGGGCGTCAGCGGTGACGTCAGAACGTCCGATGGGCTTTCTGGCTTGCGGCTCTACTGCTCGGCGAGAAACCAACTGGACGCGGGCATCCCGCCAAGCCCCCAGAATCCGCGCCGGTATCCCGCCGAAGAAGGCCCCCGACACGAAAACGTTTGTGTCGAGGATAGATCGGAAGAGCGTCGTGTAGGGAAAGAGTGTAGATCTCGGTGG